>JAGODN010000156.1 GCA_017998195.1 Desulfobulbus sp.
GGTCAAGGCCGGCCATGACCGCTTCGCCCGCGACCTCTACTCGGCCATCAGCCACCGCCCGTTCCAGCAGATCCTCAACCTGCTCGCCCACGACGAGGAGGCCGGTCATGAATACAACTTCACCGCCATGGCCATGCGCATCAACCGGGCGATCAACAGTGTCAGCCGGCTGCACCGGGACGTGACGCGCAAGCAGTTTCCGGCTTTTTCCAAAAAAATCAAGGCGATTACCAACGGCGTGCACCATTTGACCTGGATCAGCGACCACCGCGCCGCCTGTTTCGACCGGCGGCCGTCACTACGCGACTGGCGCCACGACCCCGGCTGCTTTGCCGCCATCGCCGCCGAAGACCTGGCGCCGCTCGCCACCGACCTGCAGGAGGCCTGGACCAGGGACAACAGCCGACTGGTCGCCTTTGTCAACGCCATGCTGCGCAGCCACCGCGAGCAGATGACCGAAACCTGGATCGATCCGCCCAACTACCTGTCCGGCCTGGAGGAGAGCCAGTGGCTCCAGCCCGGGGTGTTTACCCTCGGCTTTGCGCGTCGCTTCTCCACCTACAAGCGCGCCGACCTGATCTTCGACGACATCGGCCGCCTGGCCGACATCCTGTTGCAGAAGAACCAGCCGGTCAACTTCCTGTTCGCCGGCAAGGCCCACCCGTCGGACGAGCCGGGCAAATCCGTGCTCAAGCTGATCCTCGACAACCAGGAGGAACTGTTTCGGCGCAGCAAGGGGCTGGGCAAACTGATCTTCATCCCCGGCTACGACATGCTCGTGGCCAAGTTCATGGTCGCCGGCGTGCACGCCTGGCTGAACAACCCCAAACGGCCCCTGGAGGCCAGCGGCACCAGCGGCATGAAGGCGGCCCTGAACGGCGTGCCCAACATCAGCGTCATGGACGGCTGGTGGGTGGAAGGCTATCACGACGGCCTGACCGGCTGGAAATTCGGCTACGAGGGCCCGGTGGACGAGGCCGACCTGAGCGAGGATCCGGACGCGCTCCTCTACACCGAGGATTCCAATGCCTTCTACGAACTGCTGCCGACCATTCTCGACCTCTTCTACGAACAGCCGGAGCAGTACCTGCAACGGGCGATGCGCAACCTTGCGCTCAACATCCCCATCTTCAACACCCACCGCATGGTGGCCGAATACGTGGAGCAGTACGGTCTGCGCCTGGACCCCGAGACCAGCGCCGACATCGCCCGATTCCGCCAGTTGTACCGCAGCGAGCAGTCTGTCCCCTGACGTGCCGGCCGACACCCTCCGCCAATCGCGAGCCGGCGTAAAACCGGCCCGGGACAGCCTTTTGCTGTACAAAAGCAGTGCTTATCGCAGCGAGGTACAGTATACAGTGTCCTCGGCCCTTCTCTCCGCCTCCGGCGCACCACCCGGTCTCACGGACCCTGCGCCGGCCGATGCCGTCCCTTGCTGACGGCACCCCGTAACCGGCGACCGGCGGGGAGAACACCACCGCACACGCCGCGGTCCCCGGCGACGGGTCGACCGCAACGCCTGTCCGCGCAGAGAGTACCCGCGCGACAATACGCAGACACCACCCTTCGAGGCCGTCAACATCCGAGGAGCAGAACCCATGGCCCGTCATATCAATCCGAGCAGTTCCACCAACAAAACCATTGACGCCATCGACCGCAAGCGGGAACGGGAACGGCAGTTCATGCTGAAAAAGGCGCGCGAGATGGCGCCGGAACTCGCCGTGGCCCTGGTCCAGCGCCTGCTGGACCTGCACATCATCGAGACCAACTCGGTCTCCACCATCCAGGACGTGATGGAGCGCCAGCTGCTCCACCTCAGCGACCTGGAGGAGTTCGAGATGCAGTACAAGATCGCGCCGATCCGCAACCTCACCCAGGATCCCAACGTGATCAGCCTGTTTCTCACCCAGTTCATCATCGAGGACCTGATCGACCACGCCAACATCCAGGATGTGTTCGGCGACGACCTGGAGATCTACCGGGCGGTGGACTCGGTGCTGTCGCGCATCCGGCCCAGCTGATTCCCTCGCCGCCATGGCGACACCCCACCCCGAAAAGCCCCCGGCGCTGCTCTTTGCCAACAGCCGCGGCGAGATTCTCGATTACGGCGGACTGCAGATGGCCGGCAGCTCCGCCGGTCGTTTTTTCCGGCCCGAACCGGCGGACCTGATCGAACTGCCGCCCGGCAGTGAACTCTTCACCCTGCCCGGTCGCCTGCCCGTGGGCATCGAAGCGGACAGCGGCGAACCGGCCCTGCTGGCCGACAACCCCTACGAGCCGGGCGATGGCATCCAGGCGGTGGCGGCCTTCATGGCCCCCGCCCACACCGCCATCCACACCGCCGCCTTCCAGACCCGGGACGGCAACCAGCCGGTGCTGCCCCTGTTCGCCTACACCGCGGTGGGGTGGGGCGAGGGCAGGTTCTGGGTGGCCGGTTTCCGCAGCGACCCGGACATCCGCCAGGACGCCGACCAGTTCGACCAGCGCCTGCTCGACCAGCGCACCCGTCAGCACCTGCGCCGCCACCCGGACAACCGGCTCGTCCAGCATCTCGGCAAGTGCTGCCTCACCTACGGCTGCCCCGCGGCCCGCAACTACTTCCTCGGCCGCTGGGAAGCGCCCCTGCCCTGTTCACCGGTGTGCAACGCCGCCTGCGTCGGCTGCATCAGCCTGCAGCCCTCAGGCTGCTGCCCGTCCACCCAGGACCGCATCGCCTTTGTGCCCACACCGCGGGAAATCGCCGACCTCGCCATCGCCCACCTGGAGAGCGCGCCGCGGCCCATCGTCAGCTTCGGCCAGGGGTGCGAGGGCGAGCCGCTGCTGCAGGCCGGGGTGATGGCCGAGGCCATCCGCCTGATTCGCGCCCGTTCCTCCCTCGGCACCATCAACCTGAACACCAACGGCAGCCTGCCCGAGGCGGTGGACCGGCTTGCCCGGGCCGGCCTGGATTCGATCCGCATCTCCCTGAACAGCGCCCGGGAGGACAAGCACCGCCTCTACTACCGGCCCCGGGGATTCTCCCTGGCCGACGTGCGCGAGTCGATCAGGGTGATGAAGCGGCACGGCCGGCACGTGTCGCTCAACTATTTCATTCTGCCCGGGTGCACCGACGACCCGGCCGAGTTCGCCGCCCTCTGTGAACTCGTGGCCGCCTGTCGGCCGGACTTCATCCAACTGCGCAACCTGAACATGGACCCGGAACTCTACCTGCGGGTCATCGAACACCAGCCGGCCGGACCGCCGCTCGGCATCCGCACCTGGCTCGAGCGTCTGCGCCAGGAGCATCCCTCCTTGCGCTTCGGCTACTTCAACCCTCCCCTGCACCCCTGAACGCGTCCAAGCCGCGGAGATCTTCCGGCAGCAGGTCCGCCCCGGCCGGATCGTTGGCGGCAAAGAAGGCCCGCGCCCCGCTCCAGGCCTCTAACAGCGAACCGCTGGACTGCACCCGGCTCGCCAGGTGGTGACCGAAGGGATAATTCTTGGCGAAATAGTGGGTGAATTCCTTGAGCCGGCCCAGTTGGCGCTCAGGGGCGAAGCGTTCCGCCAGGGCCACGGCGAACTCAAGGTAGACCCGCGGCAGACAGACCTGCGGGGCCGACAGGTCGGCGTCGTAGAGGCTGCGGGCGATCTCGGCGAACACCCAGGGGGCGACCGCGGCCCGACGGCCGATCATCAGCCCGTCGGCACCGCTCGCCTGCAGGCAGGCGCGGGCGCTGGCCACCGAATCGATGCCGCCGTTGGCCACCACCGGGATGGCCACCCACTCCTTCACCCGGGCAATCCATTCCCAGCGCGGCGGCCGGGCAAAGGACTCCCGGCGCAGGCGGGCGTGGACGGTGAGCAGGTCGATGCCCTCATCGGCAAGCATGGTGCAGAAATCGCGCAATCGCCCCGCATCCAGGGTCTCACCGAGACGGATTTTGGCGGTCAGCGGCAGGGCGGTATGGCGCCGGGCGCTGCGAACCATGCGCCGGACCCGCTCGGGCTCGTCCATGAGACTGCTGCCGCCCCCGGCGCGGCGAACCAGCGGCGCCGGACAGCCGAGGTTGAGATCCACCGCATCGGCTCCCAGCCGGTGCAGCGCCGCAAAGGCACGGGGAATCTGTTGCTCGCCGGTGAGCAGCAGCTGGTAGGAGAGTGGCGTTTCCCGGGCTGTGCGCACCAGGTAGGGTGAGGTGGCGGCGCTTTCCGCCGGAAGCCGGGTGGCGGCGAGCATCTCGGTGCTCAGCAGGCCGATGCCGCCAAAACCCAGGATGGTGGTCCGCAGGGCCGAATGGGTCAGGCCAGCCATGGGCGCCAGCAGCAGGGGCGGCCAGATCGTTTTATGAGCGATTCTCATCTTTTCCCGGCAGAGGTTGAAAATGCGCCTTTCCCATTGTCCATCCTTGACACTGAAAGTAAATTTATGGTAACTTTTTTCGGCAGAATTGATAATTGGTCTTACCCTTACCCAGGTGAATACATGAACGCACCCGCACCGATGATCCGGCTCACCACCCAGCGGCAGATCATCCTCGAAGAACTGGCCAAGGTGAAAACCCATCCCACGGCCAGCGAACTGTACGATATGGTTCGCAAACGGCTTCCGCGCATCGGCCTTGGCACGGTGTACCGCAATCTCGAACTCATGGCCGACAGCGGCATGATTCTCAAGATCGAGGTGGGCGGTACGCAGAAGCGATTCGACGCCACCACCGATGACCACTACCACATCCGCTGTTCCGCCTGCGGCCGGGTGGACGACATCGATGTCCCGGTGATCCGCGACCTTGCCTCCCAGGCCGCCGCCACCACGTCGTACCAGATCCTCGGCCACCACATCGAGTTCACCGGCATCTGCAGCAGCTGCCAGAAAGAGGGGCGCAGCAGGACCGCAGCGCTCTGAGCATACCCCCGCCTCGCCCGCCAACAACAAAGCGGCGCCCTCCCGGCCGGGTGGGCGCCGCTTTCAGTGTGCTGCCAGAGATTCCTGAAACTGGCCGGACTCCTGCCCTCCGGTCAGGAAAAGAGCACCCGGCAGAATTTGCGCTTGCCGACCTTGAGCAGCACGCTGTCCCGGCAGGGCACGGTGGCGTTACTGTCCTCCACCTTCTGCCCGTCGATGGTCACCGCCCCCTGCTGGATCATGCGCCGGCCGTCCGAGGTCGACTTGACCAGGCCGGCATCGAGCAGCAGCTTGGGCACCCAGATCTCCGCTGCATCGGCAGCGATCCGCACCTCCTCCACCTCGTCCGGCACCTCGTGACGGGCGAACACCTGCTCGAAGTTCCGTTCCGCCTCATCCGCGGCCGCCGGGCTGTGGAAGCGGGCGACCAGTTCCCGGGCCAGCCGCACCTTGACCGCCTTGGGGTGCAGGTCGCCGGCGGCGATCTTCGCCTTCAGCTCGTTGATCTCCTCCAGCGACAGGTCGCTGAGCAGTTCGTAGTAGCGGAACATCAGCTCGTCGCTCACCGACATGACCTTGCCGAAAATCGAATCCGGTGATTCGGAGATGCCGATGTAGTTGCCCAGCGACTTGCTCATCTTGTTGACCCCGTCCAGGCCCTCGAGCAGCGGCGTGGTCAGCACCACCTGCGGTTCCTGGCCGCGGCTGCGCTGCAGGTCCCGGCCCATGAGCAGGTTGAACAGCTGGTCCGTGCCGCCAAGTTCCACGTCCGCCTTGAGCGCCACCGAGTCGTAGCCCTGGATGAGCGGGTAGAGGAACTCGTGGATGGAAATCGGCCGGTTGGACTCGAACCGCTTCTTGAAGTCATCGCGTTCGAGCATGCGCGCCACGGTGAGTTCCGAGGCCAGGCGGATCATCTCGAACGAGGTGAGCTTGCCCAGCCAGGTCGAGTTGAACACCACCCGGGTCTTGTCCGGATCGAGGATCTTGAACACCTGCTCCTTGTAGGTCTCGGCGTTGCGGGCCACATCCTCGGGGGTGAGCGGCGGCCGGGTGTCCGACTTGCCGGTGGGGTCGCCGATCAGGCCGGTGAAGTCGCCGATCAGGAACACCACCTGGTGACCGAGCGTCTGGAAGTGCTTGAGCTTCTGGATGAGCACGGTGTGGCCCAGGTGCAGGTCCGGGGCGGTCGGGTCGAAGCCCGCCTTGATGGTCAGGGGCACCCCGGTTGCTTGGGAGCGAGTGAGCTTCTTCACCAGGTCGTCCCGGGAATGAAAATCAACGGTGCCCCGCTCGATCAGGGCGATCTGCTCTGCTACGGACTTCATCATGCTC
>JAGODN010000157.1 GCA_017998195.1 Desulfobulbus sp.
CACCTACCTCAACGAGTTCAGCCGCGCCTACGGCGAGAAGTCGCTGGACCTCTGCCGCCAGGTGTTCCTCGAGGACCGGCCGGACAAGGACGACAAGCTGATGATGGCCTCCTACTTCGGCGGCATGAGCATCGCCTACTCCCAGGTGGGCGCCTGCCACGCCCTCTCCTACGGGCTCTCCTTCGTGCTCGGCACCCACCACGGCATCGGCTGCTGCATCACCTTCGACCAGCTGGAGGAGGTGTATCCCGAGGGGGTGCGCGAGTTCCGCGAGATGATGGCCAAGCACGACATCCGGCTGCCGCGCGGTCTGACCAAAAACCTGGACGATACCGCCATGAACACCATGGTCAACGTCGCCCTGGGCCTGGCGCCGCTGTGGGAGAACTGCTTCGGTAAGGACTGGCAACAGGTCATGACCCGGGAGCGGGCGCTGGAACTGTTCCGCCGGATGTAGCCGCGCCCGGACCGCTCTGCAAGGAGCGGCAGACGCACACGGCCCCGGTCGTTGCCACCGCCTTCCCGGCGGGGCAGCGGCCGGGGCCGTTTTTGTTCCGCCGAACCGGGTCGGGGCCGGGCCGGTCGCTTAGATGAAGCGCCGCATGAGCGCCGCGCACACCTGGTCGACGTTGTCCGGGGTGATGGCGAACCGCTCCACCCGGTGGCGGGCGTGGTCACGGCGGACCGGGTCCTGCAGGTCGTCCAGCCGCTGGAACACGCCGGTGCGCCGGCCCACCTGGTAGAGCAGCTGCTCGACCGGGTCCAGGGCGAGGAAGTTCCGGATGACCGCGGTCATCCGTTCCCGGTCCTCCGGCAGCCTGCCCTCGACCTCCTCGAACAGGTTGAGGATGTGGTCGCTCACCACCCGGCTGGTGATGCCGGTGAGCGATTCGAGAAAAAGCAGCAGTTCCTCCGCCACCTCCCGGTCGACCAGGGGGTCGAAGCGGCCGCGCGCCGCCTCGTCGGCCAGGTCGAGCCCGTCCGGCAGGGCCAGGGTGCGGATGCGGATGAAGTCCGGGTCGATGCGGCTGAGCGCCGCCGCGCTGTCCAGGGCGTGCCGGCGTGACCGTTCCCGGCCGCCGAGGCCGGGCATGTAGTATTCGGAGAGTTCGATCCCGGCCTGTTTCACTTTGCGGCCGGCGCGGACGTGGGTCGCCTGGTCGGCACCCTTGCGCACCCGCTCGAGCACCGCGTCGCAGCCGGATTCGAGGCCGATGTGGATGCGGTTCAGGCCGGCCGCCCGCAGCCGGGCGAGATCCTCGTCAGCGATGCGGGCCACGGTCTGCGAACGGGCGTAGGAGGTGACCCGCTCCACCGAGGGAAACGAGGCGCGCAGGTGGAGGAGGATGGTTTCCAGGTCGCCGGGGGGGATGATGAGGCTGTTCGAGTCCTGCAGGAACACCGAGCGACAGCCGGCCTGCAGCCAGGCGCGGGCCGCGTGTTCGGCCAGCCAGTCGCCCTCGTCGACCGTGGGCGACGCGGCCGGGGTCGACGCGCCGGTGAGCCGGTCCACGGCCCGGCGGACCGCGTCGATGTCCTGGAGCACATGGGTCACCGGCCGCCGACTGAACCGCTCGCCCTTGTACAGGCCGCAGAAGGTGCAGCGGTTCCAGGGGCAGTTGCGGGTCACCCGCACCAGCAGGCTGTCCCGTTCGCTGGGCGGACGGATCGGTCCCTGCTCGAAGCCGCGGTAGGGTTCGTCAGCGGCCATGACGGTCAGTTCCCGGCGGGCGAGGTCGGCAAACGGGACGCAACCGGCACCTCACCGTCCGGGAGCGGGGGACTGGCCGGCGGCGGCCCGCTCCTTGGCCGCGACCAGAGCCGTCATCCAGGCCCGGGCCGGGTCCGGCAGGTCGAGGAACTGGCAGCCCATGTAGATGCGGCTGAACCCCGGCCGGGCGAAGATCCAGCGGATCACCATGTCCACCCGCATTTCGCAGACCTGGCCGGTGCGATAGCTCAGGCCGAGCAGGGTCAGCCGGCCGCCGACGGCGAAGCCGCCGTCCTCCTCGAGGCTCAGGTGCAGGCCGCCGAGGCTCAGGTCATGCACCGCGGCCGCATGGATCGGGGGTGCTGTCTCCTCGCGGGCGAAGCGGCAGCGGAGTTCATCCAGGCCGTCGAAGTAGACCCGCACATGCTGCCGCCGTTCGCTGTAATCAGTTGCCGTCATGATCTGGTCCGCCACCTTGCTGCGTGTTTGCGCCGTTGTTGTTCCTGGCTGTTCTGCCGGCCTGCCCGCTCAGGACCGTCGAAACGTCCAGAAATCCGGGTGGAGCATGGCAATGAAGGGGATGAGTTCCAACCGTCCCACCACCATGTTGCCGATAAAAATCATCTTGGTCAAGGGCTGCAGGTCAGCGAAGCTGGCCATGGGCCCGATGGAGCCGAAGCCCGGGCCGATGTTGCCCAGGGTGGCGGCGGTGCCGACCAGGCCGATGGCCGCATCGCTCTCGATAAGGGTCACCACCAGCGCGGACAGGGTCATGAGGAAGATATAGAACAGGAGAAACCCGAGGATCTGGCGCTGCACCTCCCCGGACACGGAGACCCGGTCGATCTTGATCGGCAGCACCGCCTTGGGGTGGACCACCTGGGCGATCTCCCGCTTGAGGTACTTGAGCCCGAACAGCACCCGCACCACCTTGACACCGCCGCCCGCCGACCCGGCGCAGGCGCCGACGAGCATGACGGTGAACAGGATGGTCTGGGCGGGCACGGCCCAGAGGGCGAAATCGGTGGAGGCGAACCCGGTGGAGGTCAGGATCGAGACGATCTGAAAAAAGCCGTCACGCAGGCCGTCGGCCAGGCCCGCCGTGCCGGCGCGCACCAGCGCAAGGCACAGGGTCAGCGACATGACGACCACTATGAAGGCATAGAAGCGGAACTCCTCGTTGTGCAGCAGCGCCCGGAAGTTGCGCTGGAACAGCACCCGGTACTGGAGGGCGAAGTTGCCGCCGGCGAGGAACATGAACAGGGTGACGATCCAGGTGACGGTATCGTTCCGGTACCCCATGATCGACTGCGGATGGGGCGAAAAGCCGCCGGCCGCAAGGGTCGCGAAGGAGTTGCAGACCGCGTCGAAGAGCGGCATGCCGGCCAGGCGGAGGAGGACAATCTCGGCCAGGGTGAGGAGCGTGTAGATGGCCCACAGGGCCTTGGCGGTCTGGGTGATGCGCGGGGTCACCTTCTCCTCGGTGGGACCGGGCGCCTCGGCGAAGAACATCTGCCGTCCGGCCACCGCGAACTGGGGCAGAATGGCGACGAACAGGACGATGATGCCCATGCCGCCGAGCCAGTGGCTGAGGCCCCGCCAGAAGAAGAAGGCCTTGGGGTACAAGGCGAAATCCTTGAGGATGGTGGCGCCGGTGGTGGTGAAGCCGGAGATCGACTCGAAATAGGCGTCGAGCGGGTGGAGACCGAAAAAGAGGTAGGGGATGGCGCCGATGGCGCCGGTGATCACCCAGGCGAGGCAGACGATGAACATGCCCTCGCCGCGCCGGAGACTGTCGAAATCGCCGGAAAAGCCCCCCCGCCAGCGGAGCAGGGTGCCCAGCCCGACCGAGACCGCGGCGGCAACGATAAAGGGAGGGATCGCCGAAAACTCCATGGCGAGCAGGGCCACCGCCGCCGGTGCGAGCATGATCAGGCCGAGCGCCACCAGGATGAGGCCGAGGGCGTTGCCGATGACGGCGGTCTTCATCGGGTGAAGGCCTTCTTGATGGCCTCGGCGTCCCTGGCCATGGTGAAGATGATCAGCTGGTCGCCGGCCTCGAGCGGCGTGTCGCCATGGGGAAAGATGACGTTGCGGCCCCGCTTGACCAGGCCGATGATCGCCCGCGCCGGCAGCACGAAGTCGCGCACGAGCACGGTGGCGAAATTCTCCGGCAGGTTCACCCGCAGTACCTCGCCCTGGCCGCCCTCGACCAGGGCGAGGATGTTCACGTCTTTCGCCTGCAGCCGGTTGAGCAGCTCACGCATGGCCGAGTCGCGGGGCGAGACCACCACGTCGATGCCGACCCGCTCGAACAGCATGGAGTTGCGCAGGTTGCCGACGCGGGTGATGATCCGCTTGCAGCCGAGCTGCTTGACCAGGAGCGAACAGAGCAGGTTCTTCTCGTCGTTGTTGGTGACGCACACGGTCACGTCGCTCTCGCCGATGGCCTCTCCTTCGAGCAGTTCCAGGTCGGTGCCGTCCCCGTGCAGGATGAGGCTCTTCTTGAGGGTGTCCGCCAGGAAGGCGCAGCGCTTGCGGTCGTGCTCGATCAGCTTCACCCGGATCTCGGCCTCTTCCAGCTGCTGGGCGAGCATGGAGCCGACGCTGCCGCCGCCGATCACTGCTGCCGTTCGGATCTTGTTGACATTTCGGAAAAAACTGGCGGCCAGCAAATCCAGCGCCGGGCCGGTGCCCATGAACACGACCTTGTCGTCGGTCTCGATGGTGGTCGAGCCGTTGGGGATGAACAGGTTGTGGTTGCGGGTGATGCCGACGATGAGCACGTTGTCCGGGAAGGAGCAGTCCATGATGCGCTGGCCGCGGATGATCGAGTTCTCCTTGATGCGGTACTCGAACAGCTTGGCCTTGCCGCGGACGAAGTACTCGACGTCGATGGCGTCGGGCACGGAGATGATGCGGAAGATGTCCTGGGTGAGCAGCTGTTCCGGCCAGATGATGGTGTCGATGTCGTAGCGGGTCTGGTAGCGGTTCTGCGCCCCGGCGCCCAGGTTGCGGTACAGCTCCATCCGGCGGACAAAGCAGATGGTCTCCACCTCCCTGATTTTCTTGGCGGTCCAGCAGGCGACGATGTTGGACTCGTCCACCGGCGAGCAGGCGATGAACAGGTCGGCGCTGGCGACGCTGGCCGCCTCGAGCACGAGCACGTCCGCGCCGCTGCCGGCGACGAAGCTGATATCGAGGTTGTTGAACTTGTCCGGCAACCGATCGGAGTCGTCGATGACCGTGATGTTGTGCTTCTGGCAGAGCTGGGAGGCCACCATGTAGCCGGTGTCGGTGGCGCCGTAGATGAGAATGTTCATGCAGCCTCGCGGGAAAAAGGCGGGCCTGGCGGCGCCCGGTGTTGGCCATGGCGCAGGAACGGTGCGGACGGATCGCCCGGGTGCGGCCGAACGGTGAGCGGAAAAAATTCCGGCCCTGCGACAGGCGGCCATTATGCCGCGGATGCGGACATTTTGCGAGCAAATCGTTGCCGCCCGGCAGGCCTGCGGGACAGGGGACGACAGGACAGCACCGGCAGGGGGACGCTGCAAAAAGGGGTTGAAAAAATCCGTTTCGGACTGATAGTAGCAGGTGTTGCTTCACAACGGCCCCAGGTTCCCGCATGCGCGGACCAGCGGACCGGATCCCCCGCGCCCGGCACGGTCGCCGCGGTGCACAACCCGGCAGAACCCATGCAGTCGTTTCCGATCACCGAGGCCGCCGTGGCCACCATCGTCAGCCGCGACCCGGTTCCCGGGGTGCTGGTGCTCAAGCGCCGGGCCAACCCGCGGGACCCCTGGTCCGGCCACTACTCCTTCCCCGGCGGCCGTCGCGACGACGGCGACGGTTCCCTGCTCGACACCTGCCTGCGCGAAACCTTTGAAGAATGCGGCATCACCCTGTCCACCCGCCACCTGGTCAAACGCTACCCGGTGCGCCGGGCCGGCAACGCCCTGGACCGGCCGGTACCGGTCACCACCTTCCTGTTCGAGTTGCCCGAACAGCCGCAGATACGGCTGCAGACCACCGAAATCAGCTGCCACGAGTGGCTCGACCTGGACTACATCGCCGACCGCGACAACATCATCCGCCGGCCCATGAGTCCGCGCTGCCCGGACGTGCTCTTCCCCTGCCTGCCGGCCACCGACGGCTTCGTCTGGGGCTTCACTTACGAGACCCTGATGATGGTCATTGCCGACCGTTACGAGGCCCTGCCCCGGGCGGTTGCCGCGGAGCCGCGCTGGTAACCGAAAAACAAAGAGTTCTTGACTTTTACCGTCCGGGTCGGTATCACTAGCGGCGGATTTGCGGGGGTGTACCAACAGGTCGGAATATTGCGCTCTTCCGGCTCACCCCACCCGCCCCGGCCGGGATGCTTCTGTCCCGGCTTCCGTCTTGTGTGTGTTCCACCTTCCTCAGAGAGGAACGTTTTACCGTGTATGGCAGGTTGCCAGATTGCTTGGCCGTCTAACCGTTCAGGATCAACAACAAG
>JAGODN010000158.1 GCA_017998195.1 Desulfobulbus sp.
GACCATGAGCGGGCCGTAGATGATCCCGAGCAGGCCGAACAGGCTGAGCCCGCCGATGATGGCGAGCAGCACGAGCAGCCGGTGCATCTGTTCCTGGCCGGGGAAAAAACGCGGCCGCACCCAGAAGCGTTCCACCAGCACCACGGCCGCGTGATAGGCGAGCACCACCGCGGCCTGGCCGACCATGCCGTTCAGGAGGAACACCACCGCCGCCGGCACCAGCACCAGGCCCGCGCCGAAAATCGGCAGGAAGGCCAGCACGCCGATGAGCACGCCGTACAGCACCGGCGCCCGCACGTCGAGCAGGGTGAACAGCAGGCCGCCGAGGGTGCCCTGGGCCAGGGCGTTGAGGCCGTTGCCCACCAGGATGACGCCGGCGAGTTCCGTGAACCGGTCGGCCAGCAGCCTGTTCTGCCGGACCGGCAGGGGAGAGAGGCGGGCAAGGAAACCGTTGAGCCGCTCGAACTCCATGAGCAGGAAAAAGGTGACCATCAGCAGCAGGCAGAAGCGCACCGCAAAATGGAGGATGTTGGCCGCCCAGGCCGAGGCCTGGGTGTAGATGAAGGCGCCGATGTTGCGGCTGAAACCCGAGAACAGGGCGATCAGGTCCGGCGGCTCGAATTTCACCCCGAAACCGGCGAGTACCGCTTGTGCCTCGATCAGCAATGTATTATTGAGCATGAATTGCTGCAGTTTGATCAGCACGTTGCGGTCCCTGCCGAACTGGTACAGGTTCACCGCCTCGGTGGTGCACTCGCTGATCACCAGGGTGAGCGGCACGAACACGATCAGGGTGATGAGCGTGCAGGTCAGCAGGGCGGCCGCCCAGGGCGGGGTCCAGTGACCGAGGCGGAGATACGCCGGCCGGAACACCCCGGCAAGCAGAAAGGAGAGCACCAGGAACTGCCAGAACGGCCAGAGAATCCAGCCGAGGACGAGCGCGCTGAGGACGAGCAGGGCCAGGAAGAACCGCGCCTGGAACGGCTCGATCCGCCGGCCGGACGGTTTCCCGCCCGGATCGGGCGGCATGGCTCTGGAGGGCTGGACGACGGGTGCGGGCATGGCAGCGGATGGGCGGCAGGGGTTGGAATGGCGCCATGGTACCCACTCCGGCCGCAAAAGAAAACGGAAACCGGTTTGCACACAACCCGAGCACACAGGATGACGAGATGTTGCACAAGGAACTTGACGTAGCACTGCACAAAGCCTCCGCCGACCAGCTGAAACCCCGACCCGACGAGAACAGCCTGGGCTTCGGCCAGCACTTCACCGACCACATGTTCACCATGCGCTGGAACCGGGCCCAGGGCTGGTACGATGCCCGCATCGAGCCGTACGGGCCTTTTTCCCTCGACCCGGCGGCCATGGTGTTCCATTACGGCCAGGCCATCTTCGAGGGCATGAAGGCCTACCGCGGCGGGGACAACGAGATCTTCCTGTTCCGGCCCATGGACAACCTCAACCGCATGAACCAGTCGGCGGTGCGCATGTGCATGCCCCGCTTCCCGGCCGAGCGCGTGCTCGCGGCCCTGCGCGCCATGGTCTACCTGGACAGGGACTGGGTGCCGGCGAGCAAGGGGGCGACCCTGTACATCCGCCCGACCATGATCGCCACCGAGCCGGCGGTGGGCCTGCGCCCCTCGGAGGAATACCTCCTGTTCATCATCTGCTGCCCGGTGGGCGCCTACTATCCCGAGGGGTTCAGCCCGACCAGAATCTACGTGGAGGACCGCTACGTGCGCGCCGTGCCCGGCGGCGTGGGCAACGCCAAGACCGCCGGCAACTACGCCGCCAGCCTGCGCGCCCAGACCGAGGCCCACGACCGGGGCTATACCCAGGTGCTGTGGCTGGACGCGGTCGAGCGGCGCTACGTGGAGGAGGTGGGCACCTCGAACATCTTCTTCGTGATCGATGACGAACTCATCACCCCGCCGCTCGAGGGCTCCATCCTGCCCGGCGTGACCCGCGACTCGGTGCTGCAGCTGGCCCGCGACTGGGGCTGGCGGGTGAGCGAGCGGCGGCTGGCCATCGACGAGGTGATCGCCGCCGGCGAGTCCGGGGCCCTGCAGGAGAGCTTCGGCACGGGCACGGCCGCGGTGATCTCGCCGGTGGGCGAGTTCTGTTACCGCGACAAGCATATCCAGATCAACGGCGGCCGGGTCGGCGAACGCGCCCGCCGCCTCTACGACGAACTCCAGGCCATCCAGTTCGGCCTCCGGGAAGACCCGCACAACTGGCGGGTCAGCGTCGGCTGAACACCCCGGTTCTTCCCTCCCCCCGCAAGTTTTCCACAGATCTCAAAGGGTTGGGCGAAACATTTTTTCGCCCGACCCTCCCTTGATTTTTCCCGAAGCCGCACTACTGTATGCGCTGTTTGAAGACTGAAGCTTCGTTTTCGTCCGACCAATACGGTTTGCCCCGACCGTAGGACAGCAAACACCAATCGGGGCAAACACTTTTTCTATCCGTTTACTCAAAAAAGGAAGACAGGAGGAGTATCCATGAAGATTCGTCCGCTGAATGACCGCATCCTGGTCAAGAGACTGGAAGGAGAGGAAAGAACCGCAGGCGGGATCATCATCCCCGACTCGGCCAAGGAGAAGCCGGCCGAGGGCGAGGTGGTGGCCGTCGGCCCGGGCAAGCTCAACGACGCCGGAGAGCGGGTCGCCATGGATGTGGCGGTCGGCGACCGCGTGCTGTTCTCCAAGTACGGCGGCAGCGAAGTGAAGCTGGACGGTGAGGATTTCCTCATCATGCGCGAGGACGACATCCTCGGCGTCATCCAGGCCTGATCCACAGATGCCCATTCACACGATATAACGCAAGGAGACTGACAACATGGCTGCAAAAGAATTGAAATACGGCGGCAAGGCCCGGGAAAAGATGCTCACCGGGGTGAACACCCTGGCCAACGCGGTAAAGGTCACCCTCGGCCCCAAGGGCCGCAACGTGCTCATCGAGAAGTCCTTCGGCGCCCCGGTCATCACCAAGGACGGCGTCACCGTGGCCAAGGAGATCGAGGTCAAGGACAAGTTCGAGAACATGGGCGCCCAGATGGTCAAGGAAGTCGCCTCCAAGACCTCTGATGTCGCCGGTGACGGCACCACCACCGCCACCGTGCTCGCCCAGGCCATCTACACCGAGGGCGCCAAGCTGGTCGCCGCCGGCTCCAACCCGATGGAGATCAAGCGCGGCATCGACGCCTCGGTGGCCGCCGTGGTCGCCGAACTCGGCAAGATCGCCAGCCCGACCAAGGAGCAGAAGGAAATCGCCCAGGTCGGCACCATCTCCGCCAACAACGACGAGACCATCGGCAACATCATCGCCGAGGCCATGGACAAGGTCGGCAAGGAAGGCGTGATCACGGTCGAGGAAGCCAAGTCCATGGAGACCAGTCTGGACGTGGTCGAGGGCATGCAGTTCGACCGCGGCTACCTCTCGCCCTACTTCGTCACCGACCCGGAGCGGATGGAAGTGAGCATGGACGAGCCGCTCATCCTCATCAACGAGAAGAAGATCTCGAGCATGAAGGACCTGCTGCCGGTGCTCGAGTCCGTGGCCAAGATGGGCAAGCCGCTGGTCATCATCGCCGAGGACGTGGACGGCGAGGCCCTGGCCACGCTGGTGGTCAACAAGCTGCGCGGCACCCTGAACGTGGCCGCGGTCAAGGCCCCGGGTTTCGGTGACCGCCGCAAGGCCATGCTCGAGGATATCGCCATCCTCACCGGCGGCCAGGTGATCACCGAGGATCTCGGCATCAAGCTGGAGAACGTCACCGTCAATGACCTCGGCACCGCCAAGCGCGTGGTCATCGACAAGGACAACACCACCATCATCGACGGCGCCGGCGACAAGGAGAAGCTGGCCGGCCGGGTCAAGCAGATCCGCGCCCAGATCGAGGACACCACCTCCGACTACGACCGCGAGAAGCTGCAGGAGCGGTTGGCCAAATTGATCGGCGGCGTGGCCGTGATCAATGTCGGTGCCGCCACCGAGGTGGAGATGAAAGAGAAGAAGGCCCGCGTCGAGGACGCCCTCAACGCCACCCGCGCCGCGGTCGAGGAAGGCGTGGTGCCGGGCGGTGGTGTCGCCTACCTGCGCTGCCTCAAGGTGCTCGACGACCTCAAGCTGGAAGGCGAGCAGAACCTGGGCAAGAACATCATCCGCCGCGCCCTCGAGGAGCCGGTGCGCATGATCGCCACCAACGCCGGCTGCGAGGGTTCGGTGATCGTCGAGCACGTCAAGAACCTGGAAGGCCCCATGGGCTTCAACGCCGCCTCCGAGAAGTACGAGGACCTGATCGAGGCGGGCGTCATCGACCCGGCCAAGGTGACCCGTTCGGCCCTGCAGAACGCGGCCTCGGTTTCCGGCCTGCTGCTCACCACCGAGTGCATGATCGCCGACCTGCCCGAGGAGGACAAGGGCGGCGCCGGCATGCCTCCTGGCGGCATGGGCGGCATGGGTGGCATGGGCGGCATGGGCGGCATGATGTAAGCCGCTCGCAGCCCGAGTACGCTGCTGTACCCCGGCCCCGCCCGCTGCCCCGGCAGCGGGCGGGGCCTTTTTCGTTGCCGCCGCGGCCGGGAACGGGCCGGACCTGCCGCTTTCCTGTTGACAAGCGGGGGGAAATGGGGCACATTGGTCCGGCTCAAGCGAACCGGCTTGCGCACAGATCGGCGATGTAGCTCAGCTGGTGAGAGCATACGGCTCATATCCGTAGTGTCCGGGGTTCAAGTCCCTGCATCGCCACCATTAACACGCGTAACCCTTCGGGATTACTCGACATATAAGCCCGGATTAGTGCCTCTGGTACAAGAATTTTGTACACGGAGGTGGTCTAATGCGGGCTTTTCCTTTTTTATTCCGGCATCCGGCTTCTGGGCTGCTATATTTCCGGTTGTCGGTGCCGCCGCAGTACCGGGCGGCACTTGGAAAAACTGAACTGAAGCGTTCGCTTCGCACCTACGACAAGCGAATTGCCGTGACCATCGCGGCGCGGCTATATCTGGAGGCGCAACAGCTTTTCAGCGAACTTGACCAAGGGGAGACGATGAAGCGACACAACGCCGACATTCAAAGAATCACCATTGGCGAAATCACCACGCCCTCCGGGATCACGGCAAAGGATGTCACCATTGATACCGGCGACCATGACCGGGACACTGAACTTGCCCGCAAGCTCATTGGCGGCACCTCTCCCACCGTCAACGTCCCTGCTCCATCTACCGCCGATTCAATAAAGCTGGCCGATGCCCTGAAGAAATACCGCGCCGAAAAACAACGTGAGGGCAGTTGGGCAGACTCAACCCTTGTCGAGCATGAGGCATTACACCATCTGCTAGTTCAGGTGATCGGCAATCCCGACATCTCGACAATCACGCACAAGCAAGCGCGGGAGTTCAAGGAAATTCTTCTCCAGCTGCCGTCCAACATGACCAAGGGCCGCTACAAGGGTAAGTCCGTCAAGCAGCTGCTCGCCATGAGCATACCGGATGAAAGCCGCATGGCCCCCCGCACCGTCAACGAACGACTCCAGCGATTGAGCAGCTTTTTCCTGTGGTCGGTGCGTCACGGTTACTGTTCCGTCAACGTGTTCGATGGTCTGAAGCTGCGAATTTCCAAGCGGGCATCTGAGGAACGCGCCGTCTTTGATAACGCCGATCTTCAAACCCTCTTTGACCGCCAGCACTTCAACCGCGACCGACTGAAACCGTTCCAATACTGGTGTACGTTGCTGGCCCTGTTCACTGGCGGCAGGGCGGGAGAGATTGCCCAGCTTCGGACCTGTGATGTTTTCGAGCAAGACGGCATCCACGCTATCCGCATTACCGATGAAGCGGGCCGCTTGAAAACGCTTTCGTCCCGCCGGGAAATACCAATCCACCCGGCCCTGATCGAAAATGGTTTTCTGGAGTATGTCGCCAGCATCCGGGCCGATGGCCATGAGCAACTTTTTCCTGACGCCCACGGCAACGTCAATGGTGCCGGTGACCGGGTAAGCAGGTGGTTCGCCCACTATCGGAAAAGACTCGGTGTCGGCCCTGCGAAGAAAGGAGACGGGCCGTCTAAGTGCTTCCACTCGTTCCGGCACTGCGTTGCCAATGGCCTGAAGCAAGCAGGAGTTGAGCAGCTGACCATTTCTCAAATCCTCGGCCATGGCGACCAGCACATGTCTACTGGCAGG
>JAGODN010000159.1 GCA_017998195.1 Desulfobulbus sp.
TCCAGGAACGCAAGATCAGCCTGGTCAAGGAACGGGGCTCGCGGGTGCTGCTCATCAACTCGCCCCTGGGCGCGACCCTGTGCACCATCCTGCGCCAGTTCGACCTGGCCTATGCCAACTTCAAGGGGCGGCTCGGCGAGATGGGTGGCATATCCTACGAGGAAGGCGAGGCCCTGATGGCCGAGGGACGCGAGATCGTCATGGCCTTCTCCGACTTCACCGACAAACTCTGCCACCGCATCCATTTCCGCTACTACACGCCCCGGGAGATCGAGGAGTATTTGCGGGTGGTGGAGGAACGGGAAACGGAATCCAAGTGAAAACGTGGTGCTGGAAAGCCTGCCTGTGGTTCCGGACGGCTCTTCGCATCGCCCGAACAGAAATGGAGCACCATAGCGTCCTCAAGAGAAGGGCTTGCGGTCCCTCTACTGAAGACAAGGCGGCGGTATGAACAAACGAGTTCGCCCAACAGGAAGCCAAGGAGAAAAAACACAACTACATGGCCTGTGCGCCAGTCATTCCAATCCAAGCGTGTTGATTCTATCCACCGCTTTCAGTTTGTGCTCATCAATAAGGTGGGTGTAGCGCAGAACCATCTGCAATGTGCTGTGTCCAAGAATAGCTGCTAACGTTCGAATATCCGTCCCTGCCATCAGCATATGGCTTGCTGCCGTATGCCTGAGATCATGCATGTGTACGGATGGCAATCCAGCACGATCGCGAGCTTTATCAAAAGAGGATCTGAACCTTGAGGATGGAATATTTATTGAATGCTCACTTTTTCCTTCATTCTTTAAAAAGACGAAATCACTTCCCATAGTTGATCTTCTCAATTCTTCAAGAAGAGTAACAACGGTGGTGGTTAACGGGACAGTTCTTGGCTCATTTTTGGTGACATTCAGGGTCAGAGATCTCCTTTCGAAATCAATCTGGCTCCACCGTAATCCTGCAGCCTCACTTGGACGCATAGCAGTATGCAAAAGAACGAGAACGTAAGGATACAACATCTTGTTTCGACTCACCCTGCATTCTTTCAATAATCGCACAGCCTCATCTTCTTTGAGGAAAATAATTCTCCCCTTGGGAACCTTCGGTCGTTCAATAGATTTCACCGGATTGTCAACCGGAAGTTCCCATTCTTTGCATGCCTTGGCGAACAAATGAGAGAGCAATGCGAGTTCCAAGCGAACAGCATAGGCCGATACGGTCTTTAACCGTTGATCCCGATATTTTGCGACGACAGAGGGGGTAACATCCGGCAAAAATGTATCCTTCCCAAGATGTTGTTTGAGAATTTTGATAATTCTTCGTTCTCGCTCCTGCGTTGTTTTGGATTTTTGCGGGGTGACCGTTTCGAGATAGCGATCCAGTGTTTCCTCGAGGGTGCGATGCGCCCGGCGTGGATCTTTGAAACGATGACTCTTGATCTCCGCTTCCAGTTCAGCCGCCCAGGCTCGCGCCTCCCCTTTTGTGTCGAAGGTTCTGCTTACCGACTCGTATCCTCTTGCTCGGACGGTAGCCGTGTACGTTGTTTTCTTTTTCCCCTTTCTCGCAAGGATTCTGGCCATTTTAGCACCCAATTTTTGTTCCACTTTTGTTCCACTTTCTCTCGCAAAATACAGCAAAAGATAGCAAAGGGAAGCAAAATCTCCGACCGAACCGGGACTGAGCAGCAAAGAAAAAAGGGCTAATATCTCTTATATTTCGAGATATTAGCCCTTGTTTTCGTTGGTACCCGGAACGAGGATCGAACTCGTACAGCCAAAGGCCGAGGGATTTTAAGTCCCTTGCGTCTACCAGTTCCGCCATCCGGGCAGGATGGCGTTTTTATACCCGCCGGCCCGGTCTTTGTCAAACGGCAAATTCGGCAAACCCTTTGAAGTTACAGCATTTATATCAGTGGCGAGGGAAGCCGGCAATGTGCTACACTGGCCGCGTCCGCACGAGCCCGCCGCTTCGCTCTCCCCAGGAGAAAAATGCGCAAAATCATCATTATCGGCGTCATCTTCGTCGTCCTGCTGCTCATCGGCACCTTCGGCTACATGGTGTTCGAGAACACCGGCTTCTGGATGGGACTGTACCTGACCATCATCACCGTGTTCACCGTGGGCTACGGCGACATCGTGCCGGTGCACGATTCCGGTCGGATTTTCACCGTCTTCCTGGTCATCACCAGCGTCAGCTTCGTCTTTTACGTGTTCAGCAAGATCACCGAGACCATGATCGAGGGCGAGTTGCGCGGTCTCTACAAGAGGAGAAAAATGCATCGACAGATCAGCCGACTGAAAGAGCACTACATCATCTGCGGGTTCGGCCGGATCGGCAAGGAGATCTGCAGGATCCTGCAGGAGTACAAGCGGCCCTTCGTGGTCATCGAGAAGGACCCGGTGGAAATCAAAAACCTGGAGGAGTTGCAGTACCTGCACCTCCAGGGGGATGCGTCCGACGACGAGGTGCTGCTCGGCGCCGGCATCGGGCAGGCCCGCGGGCTGGTATCGGTGGTCGCCTCGGACGCGGACAACCTCTACATCACCCTCACCGCCCGCGGCCTCAGCCCGCAGATGTTCATCATGGCGCGATCCAGCGGCACCGCGGGGGCCCAGATCAAGCTCAAGCGGGCCGGCGCCACCCGGGTGATCTCGCCCTACTCCATCGGCGCCCGGCGCATGGCCCACCTGATCGTGCGGCCCACGGTCACCGACTTCATCGACCTGACCATGCGCGCCGGCGAACTCGACCTGATCATGGAGGAACTGCTCGTCAGCCCGGATTCCCGCCTGGTGGACAAGAACCTGATCGATTCCGAGATCCGCAAGAAGTACGACGTGATCGTGGTGGCGATCAAGCGCCAGGACGGCTCCATGCTGTTCAACCCCCGGCCGGACACCATCATCCTGGCCGGCGACATCCTCATCGTGCTCGGCGCCAGCGAGCACATCGCCGGGCTCGGCCGGGAGATGTAACCCCCGGCCGGACCCGCGCACCACCCGTTTACATCCCGCGCACCACCGCCAGCATCTCGCGCACCGCCCGGTCCAAACCGACGAGCACGGCCCGGCTGATCACCGCATGGCCGATGCTCAACTCCTCGATGGCCGGCAGGTCGGCGATCGGGCCGACGTTGCGGTAGTCCAGGCCGTGGCCGGCGTTCACCCGCAACCCCGCCTCCTGCGCCAGTTCCGCCGACTGCTCGATCAGGCGGAACTGCTCGTCCACCTCCACCTCGGTGCGCGCCTCGCAGTAGCGGCCGGTGTGCAGTTCGACAAAGGCCGCGCCCGCGTCCAGGGCCGCCTGGATCTGGGTGGCGTCCGGGTCGATGAACACCGACACCGGGATACCCGCCTTGCGCAGTTTGCTGATCGCCTTGGTCACCTTCTTGGCGTTCTCCACCACGTCCAGGCCGCCCTCGGTGGTCAGCTCCTTGCGCTTCTCCGGCACCAGGGTGACCAGGTCCGGGACGATCTCCACGGCAATATCGACGATCTCCGGCGTCACCGCCATCTCCAGGTTGAGCTTGGTTTTGACCGTCTGCCGCAGCAGGCGCACGTCCCGGTCCTGGATGTGGCGCCGGTCCTCGCGCAGGTGGACGACGATGCCGTCGGCGCCGGCCAGTTCGCAGATGCCGGCCGCCTGCACCGGGTCCGGCTCGACCCCGCCGCGCGCCTGGCGGATGGTGGCCACATGGTCGACATTGATGGACAGGTAGGGCATGTTCGTTCTCCTTGAAGTGTAGAGCCGCTCTTCGAGCTGCTGTTCGAAATCCCACATGTGCAGCGCCTCGTCCTCGGAGCGCTCGTGGTCGTAGCCGATCAGGTGCAGGAGGCCGTGGATGACCAGCCGGGTGATCCGGTGGTGCAGGCTGACGCCCTCGGCCGCGGCCTCACGCCGGGCCGTGTCCACCGAGACGAGGATGTCGCCCAGTTCGGCCTCGGGCAGCACGGCGCCGGCCTCGCGTTCCACCGGAAAGGCGAGCACGTTGGTCGGTCCCTTTTTCCGGCGGTACTGCTCGTTGTAGGCGGCCATCTCGGCATCGTCCAGGAGGACCACGCTCACCTCGGCCCGGGCCAGGTCGAGCAGCTGGAGCAGGCGGGCGCCGTGGCGCCGGAGCACCTCCAGGTTGAGGTGATGGGCGGCAACGGCAGGGCTCGGGCGCAGGTGCAGGGCCATGCTCATTCCTCCTTGCCGGCCGGGGCCGGGGTGCGCCGGCTGCCGGACTGCTGCTCGTAGGCGTGGATGATTTCCTGCACGAGCGGGTGGCGGACCACGTCAGCCTTGGAGAAATGCCGGAAGGCGATGCCCTTGATGCCCGTGAGGATGCGCTCGGCCTGGATGAGGCCGGACTTCTGCGTGCCGGGCAGGTCGATCTGGGTGACGTCGCCGGTGATCACCGCGCGCGAGTCGAAGCCGATGCGGGTGAGGAACATCTTCATCTGCTCGCGGGTGGTATTCTGGGCCTCGTCGAGGATGATAAAGGCGTTGTTCAGGGTGCGGCCGCGCATGAAGGCCAGCGGCGCCACCTCGATCACCGCCCGCTCGGCCAGCTCCGCCGCCCGCTCCTGGCCCATCATGTCGTTGAGGGCGTCGGTGAGCGGCCGCAGGTAGGGGTCCACCTTCTGGGCCATGTCGCCGGGCAGGAAGCCGAGCTTTTCGCCCGCCTCCACCGCCGGCCGGGTGAGGATGATGCGCGCCACCTGCTCCCTGGCCAGGGCCGACACCGCCATGGCCACGGCCAGGTAGGTCTTGCCGGTGCCGGCCGGGCCGATGCCGAAGACGATGTCGTTTTCGCGGATCGCCTCGATGTAGAGCTTCTGGTTGATGGACTTGGGCGAGATCACCCGCTTGCGTGCGGTGATGCAGACCTTGTCGAGGAAGATCTCCTCGAGCCGCGCCTTGGGCGAGGACTCGAGGATTTTCACACCGAAGGCGATGTCCTGGCTGAACACCGGGTAGCCTTTGAGGATCAGGCCGTACATCTGCTCGAGCGTGGCCGCGGCCAACTCCACCGCGTGCGCCCGGCCGCTGATCTGCAGGCTGTTGCCGCGGGCGTTGATGGCCACGCCGGTGGCCTGCTCCACGGTCTGCAGGTTGCGGTTGAGGTCGCCGAACAGCTGCTGGGCGGCGCGGTTGTCGGCGAACTCGAGTTCGCGCTCGACCTGGGCGTTGAGGGCGGCGGGCTTCAAATCACTTCGCCCCGCCCGCGGCCAGGGCCTCGTCGACCATGGCCTGCAGGGCCGGCAGGCTGCGCTCCCGCGCCGGCCGGCCGTTGACGAAGATCGACGGGGTGGCGTTGACCTCGGCGGCCTGGGCGTCGGCCCGGTCCTTGGCGAGCTGCATGCGGGTCTCCTGGCTGTTCAGGTCGGCCTGGAAGCGGGTCATGTCCAGGCCGACGCGGGTGGCCGTCTCGGTAACTGTGTTCGGGGTCCACTGCTGCGTCATGAACAGGCCGTCGTGCATCTCCCAGAACTTGCCCTGCCGCTGGGCGGCGATGGCGGCCAGGGCCGCGGGTTCGGCCTGGGCGTGCATGGGCAGGGGCAGGTGCTTGAACACCACCCGCACCTTGTCCGGGTTGGCGGCCAGCAGCTGGGCCAGCACCGGCTCCAGCTTGCCGCACCAGGGGCACTCGAAATCGGAGAACACCACCAGGGTCACGGGCGCATCGACCTTGCCGCGCACCGGCGCGCCGGTGATGTCGATCTGCTGGCTGAAGCCGATGTCCATGGCGGTGAAGGTGTTGGTGCGGCCATTGATCAGGTAGAGCATCTCGCCGCGCGGGGCGATGTCGATGGCCACGGTGTCCGGCTCGACCTCCATCTCGCCGAGCTTGCGGCCGTCGGCGGCAAAGATGTGCACCTTGTTGTCCGCGGTGAGGATGAAGACCTTCTTGTTGTCGAGCGAATGGACCAGGTCCAGCGGCTTGGCCGGCAGCGGCCAGCTGGCCTGCACCGTCCAGTTGAGATCGCCGGCCACGTTGGTTTTCTTGATCTCCTGGGCCTGGGCGGCGAGGGGCAGGAGCAGGGCGACGGCGAGAATGGTTTTCTTGAGCATGGTGCGCGGGTGTCCTTGGGGTGTGGCGGCCGCGGGTGGCGGCCCGGAGTTGCTGGTGCGCCGTCCCGCGCCGGCTGCGGCGGGGTCCGGCCTCATTGGTATGTTCCTGAATTTCAGCGTCTATTGACCA
>JAGODN010000160.1 GCA_017998195.1 Desulfobulbus sp.
GACCAGGGCTTCATCAGGTATTTCCACACCGCGCCGTGGTTGATGGCCTCGGTGATCGTGCCCAGCTCGGCGTAGCCGCTGAGGATGATGCGCACCGTGGCCGGGTACATCCTCCGCACCCGGCCGAGCAGCTGAACGCCGGTCATGCCCGGCATGAGCTGGTCCGAGATGATCACCTGCACCGGCGTGGCGGCCAGGATCTCCAGGGCCTCCGCGCCGCCGGCAGCGGTGTGCACCCGGTAGCCCGAGCGGTAAAAGACCCGCCGCAGGCCCTGGAGCACGTGCGGGTCGTCATCCACCAGCAGCAGGTTCCGCCCCGGGGCCGCCTCGGCGAACGGCTGGCGCCGCCCCTCCCGGAGCAGGGCGGCCGCCTCCGCCGCCGGCAGCGGCCGGCTGAACAGGAAGCCCTGCATTTGGTCGCAGTGCAGGCGGCGCAACAGGGCCAGCTGGGCCTCGGTCTCCACCCCCTCGGCGATCACCCGCATGCCCAGCTTGTGGGTCATGGCCACGGTGGCGGCGACGATGGAGGCGTTGGTCGGGTTGGTGGTCAGGTCGCTGACAAAGGACCGGTCGATCTTGACCAGGTCGATGGGCAGCCGGGACAGGTGGGCCAGCGACGAGTGGCCGGTGCCGAAATCGTCCAGCGACAGGCTCAGCCCCCGGGCCTTGAGCTGGCCGACGATCTCCGTGACCCGCGCCACGTTCCGCATCACCGTGCTTTCGGTCAGCTCCAGTTCGAGCAGGTGCGGTTCGATCCCGCTGGCCCCGAGCAGCCGGTCGATCAGGCCAGGCAGCGCCGGGTTGTGGAAGTGGTTGGCCGCCAGGTTGACCGCCACCTTGACCAGCGGCACCCCTGCCCGCTGCCAGGCGAGCAGCTGGGCGATCACCTCGGCCAGCACCCATTCGCCGATGGCGACGATCCGGCCGGTCTCTTCGGCGATGGGGATGAACACGCCCGGCGGCACCAGGCCGATGCCCGGCCGGTTCCAGCGGACCAGCGCCTCCAGGCCGACGATCTCGCCGGAGACCAGGCTGACCTGCGGCTGGTAGTGGAGCAGGAGTTCGTTGCGTTCGACCGCGAAGCGCAGCTGGCCGGCCAGGTCCAGCTGGTCGATGGTCACCGGCCGCTGCGGCGGTCGGTACAGGCAGTACTGGTCGCCGCCTTCGTCCTTGGCCAGGCGCATGGCCGCGTGGGCATTGCTCAGGAGAGTGTCGGCATCACTGCCGTGGTCCGGGTGGCGGGCGATGCCGATGCTGGCGCTCACCGCCAGTTCGCACCCGTTCACCACCACCGGCTGGCGGATGCGCTCGAGGATGCGATCGATGGTGCCGCTGCAGGTGGACTGGTCCCGGACCCGGGTAAAGAGGATGGCGAACTCGTCGCCGCCGATGCGCGCCAGCAGGTCGCCGCGGCGGATGGCCCGGCCGATGCGGTCAACGATGCGCACCAGCAGGGCATCGGCCGGACCATGGCCCATCACCTGGTTGAAGGCGGCGAACCGGTCGAGATTCAGGTAGGCGACCACCACCCCGTTCGCGTCGCCGCCGTTCGCGGCGGCTTGCCTGACGGCCCGGTCCAGGCCGGCGCGGAACGCGGCCC
Organism: Desulfobulbus sp.; assembly: GCA_017998195.1. Classification (GTDB taxonomy): domain Bacteria; phylum Desulfobacterota; class Desulfobulbia; order Desulfobulbales; family Desulfobulbaceae; genus Desulfobulbus. The sequence continues at coordinate 1,601 of JAGODN010000160.1, forward strand.
GGTCGGCCAGGCCGGTGAGCGGATCACAGCTGCCCGCGCCCGGCGCCGCGGTCCCTTGCCCGTGCTCCCGAACCGGGGTCGCACGGGTGAGGACCAGGTGGCAGCGAACCTGGCCCATGTCGTCCGGGACCGGGATCACGGAGGTCTGGTGCCGGTCCGCATCGAGGTCGGCCGGCCGGCCGAGGAGCGCCTCAGGGCGGCAGCCGCGCTGCTCGCAGTGGCAGCGGTTGGCGTAGAGCACCAGGCCGTGGGCGTCGGTGACGAGCACGCCCGTGGCGGCCTGTTCGAGCACCCCGGCGAGCCAGCCGGGGTCAGGGGGCAAGGCGGGCTGGCTGCTGGCGGTCGTTTCGGAGGGGACAGGGGGGCGCTGGTCGCTGGTCATGCAGGATCGACGGGGTCAGGGGGCTGGGTGTCGTCCCCACCGGCGTAGAGGCCGACGCGGACGCGGATGGGTTCGACGATGCCGGTCTTTCGGGAGAAGTTGATCAGGCCGCGGAGCAGGAGCGGGGTGATCTGCTGGCCCCTGGCCACCACCAGGGCGCCGTTGGTGGCGAGCACGTCGTCCATTGCCACCATGCCGGCGCTCACCTGGTCCACCCTGAGGCTGAGCACCTCGTCCCGGCGGGTGGGGCGCACCGTGGCCAGGGCGTCGAGCACCTCGGGGTTGTAGACCTTGCGCCGGCCGCGCAGGAAAGTGAGCGCCTCGCCGCGAGTGCGGCCCTGGAACAGCAGGCAGTCGTAATCCACCGCGGCCCGAAGCAGCTGGGCGCCGATGAGCACCTCCGCGAACAGGGTCTGGCGCAGTTCGTCGGTGAAGTCCGCGTAGCGGAGGCGCTGCAGGCGGATCATGGCGGTGACGTTCTCCAGCCGCGGGATCGGTTCGAGCAGCCGGGCCGCCGCCTCGGGATGGCGGTCGAACTGTTCGGCCTCCTCCGCGCTCAGTTCCCGGCCGGAGTAGAACTTGCTCAAGGTCTCGGGGGGCAGGCCGATGCAGCCGATCTGGGAGAGCAGGGCGGCCGTCTCGTACTGCCAGGGATGGGGCAGGCGCAGGGCCGCGGCCGCGGCCACCACGAAGTCGCGCAGGCGCAGGCCGGCGCTGCCGGCAAGGGGGCTGGTCACCCCGAGCAGTTCACAGAGCACCCTGACCGAACCCCTGAGGGTCTCCTGGAGGAGTTCCTGTTCCGCGGTCTGCAGCCGATGCTGGCGGACCGCCAGGGCCAGGGAGGTGAGGAGCAGGGCCGGCGGGCAGGGCTTGGTGAGAAAGCGGAAGATCTGGCCGGAGTTCACCGCCTCGATGGCGGTCTCCTGGTCGGCGTTGCCGGTGAGCATGAGGCGCACCGTGTCCGGGTACAGGGCCTTGACCGTGGCCAGCAGCTCCACCCCGTTCATGCCTGGCATGCGCATGTCCGAGACGATCACCGCGAACGGGCCGGCCTCCCTGCACAGGCGCAGGGCCGCCTCGCCGCTGGTGGCGGTGTGGACGGTGTAGCGCCCGCGCAGCTGCCGCTGGAGGGCGTGGAGCACGTTGGGCTCGTCGTCGACGAGCAGGATCTGTTCCGCCATGGTCTCCGCCCTCAGGCCTCTGCCCCGGCGCAGAGCGCCAGCCACCGGTCCACCCGGTCGAGCAGGCCGGCCCGCTCGAGCAGGGCCGTGTTCAACTCGGGCCGCGCCAGGCCGTCCGTTCCGGGACGCAGTTGGTGGCAGAGGGCGTCGGCCGCGTGCACGGCCAGGGCCGGGCTGAACGAGGGTTCCGGATCGTCCTCGAGGCGATGGTGCAGGGTCACCGCCTCGACCACCGGGCCGGGCAGCCCCCACAGGCCGAGCAGGTAGCCGCCGACCAGGCCGTGGTCCGCGGCCAGCACCTGCCGTTCCGCCTGCCAGCAGGCCTGCCCCTGTTCCCGGGCCAGGCCGAGCACGTCGGCGTACTCCCCGGGCAGGCTGGCCGCCAGCAGCAGTTTGCCCGCGTCGTGGACCATGCCGGCGATGCAGGCGTTGTCCGCGACCTCCTTGTGCCCGGATTCCGCCGTGGCGATCAGGCGGGCGCAGCGGGCCACGTCCAGGCTGTGCGCCTGCAGTTCCTCCACCCGCAGCACCTGGCGGCCGACGGGCCGCAGCTCGGTGAACACGCCCGCCGACAGTACCAGGGCCCGGACCAGGTCCAACCCGAGCAGGCTGACCGCCCGGGCCGGGCTGTCGATGGTCCGGGGCAGACCGAAAAACGAGGAGTTGACCAGTTGCAGGACCTTGGCGCACATGCCCAGGTCCTGCTCGATGATGCGGGCGACGTCGTTCAGGGCGCAGTCCGGGTCCTGCAGGCGCCGCTGCAGTTCGGCGTAGAGCGCGGGCAGGCTGGGCAGGCTGCCCAGCCGGGAGATGAGCGCCTTGAGCTGCGCGTCGGCGAGCAGGTCCTGGAGGGCGCAGGCCCGGGTGAGCACCTCCTTGAGGGTTTCCGGGGTGGTCGGCTTGGTGAGGAACTGGTGCACCGTGACCACGGTGCGCAGCACCGAGTCCCGGTCCGCCTGGCCGGAGAGCATGATCCGGATCACCTGCGGGTAGCGTTCCTGGACAAGCCCCAGGAGGGTGGCGCCGTCCATGCCGGGCATGCGCATGTCGGTGACGAGCACGTCCACCGGCTGCGCGGCCAGCACGGCCAGGGCCTGCTCGCCGCTGGCGGCGAACTGCAGGTCCATGGACTGGCGCAGGCCGCGGAGCATGCGCCCCAGGCCGGCGAGGATGTTCGCTTCGTCGTCGACGAACAGGATGGTCTTGCGCGGCTCGCTCATCGCTCCGGGATCACCTCGTTTTCCCCGGCCGGCGGGGACTCCGGCCGGTGCAGGGGCAGCTCGATGACAAAGGTCGTGCCCCGGCCCGGGTCGCTGACAAAGCGCAGCCGGCCCTGGTGCTTGTCCACCACCACGCTGCGGGCGATGGCCAGCCCCTGGCCCGTGCCCCGGCCCACCCCCTTGGTGGTGAAGAAGGGGTCGAAGATGCGCTCCTGGATGTGGGCCGGGATGCCGCCGCCGGTGTCGGCGATGCGCACCTCCAGCCAGCGCTCGTCTGCCCGGGTGGACACGGTGATCACCCCTTTGCCCCGGTTGCCGCCATCGGTCTGGTCGGCGATGGCGTGGGCCGCGTTGACGAGGATGTTGAGAAACACCTGGTTGAGTTCGCCGGGCAGGCAGCTGAGCAGGGGCAGGTCGTCGGCCAGGCGGGTTTCCACCTCGGCCACGTATTTCCACTCGTTGCGGCTCACCGTGATGGTGCTCTCCAGGGCCCGGTTGATGTCCACCAGGGTTTTGTCGTCCGTGCCCGGGTGGGAGAACTCGCGCATGGCGCGGACAATGGTGGCCACCCGCTCCACCCCCTCCAGGGTCTGTTCGATGGTGCCGGGGATCTCGGCGAGCAGGTAGGGCAGGTCGACCTCGGTCTGCAGGGCCGCAAGCGCCCGGGCCGGTTCAACCGCCGGCTCACCGGCCAGGGCCGCCCGGCAGAGGCGGTCCGCCCCGGCCAGGATTGCGGCGAGGTCAATGGTGGCGTCGCCGAGGAAGCGGACGTTGTCGCCCACGTACTGGATGGGCGTGTTGATCTCGTGGGCAATGCCCGCGGCCAGCTGGCCGATGGCCTCGAGCTTCTGCGCCTGGCGCAGTTCGCGCTCGGCGGTGAGCGCGTCGGTCACGTCCTCGAACAGGCCGATCACCGCCGGGGCCCGGTGGCTGCCGTCCTGCACCGGTTGCAGCACCACCTTGAACACCCGTTCGCCGAGTGCGGTGGGCAGCACCACGGTGTGCTCGCCCGGGCCGGGGACAGTGCCCCGCGCTCCGGCCGCGGCCAGGCGGGCGAGCAGGTCGCCGGGCAGGCTGCCGCCCCCGTCCTCGCCAAGCTCCGGGAACCAGCGGCGCATCTGCCGGTTGACCTGCACCGGCGCCAGGGTCTCGGTGCACATGACCACGCCCACGTGCAGGTGGTCCATGATCGAGCGCAGGGTCGCCTCGGAGCGGCGCAGGGACTCGGCCACGGTCTTCAGTTCGGTGATGTCGTAGCGCACGCCGACCAGGCCGGCCACCCGGCCATCGCTGCCGGTGAATACGGCCTTGTGGGTGAGACTCGCTCGCCGCGAGCCGTCCGGGTGGATGAAGGTGCTTTCTCGCGGACACAGAATCCCGGTGGCGAGCAACGCCTCGTCTTCTCGGGTGAGTTGCGCCGCCAGCTCCGGCGGGTGCAGGTCCGCCGCGGTGCGGCCGAGGATGGCCCCGCGCGGCCGGCCGACCGCCTCCTCGAAGGCCTGGTTGCAGCCCAGGTAGACCCCGTCCGTGTCCTTGTAGAAAACCTGGGCCGGGATGGTGTCGAGCAGGGTGCGGAGCAGGTTGAGCTGCTCGTTCAGGGCCTCGGTGCGCTGTCGGACCAGGTCTTCCAGGCGGGCGGCGTGGTGACGGTTCTCCAGCGCGGTCTGGCGGTGGCGCAGGCCGTTCTCCACGGTGATGAGCACCTGGTTGCGGGTGAACGGCTTGGTGATGTAGCCGTACACGCCCAGGTCGAGCGCCTCGCGGG
>JAGODN010000161.1 GCA_017998195.1 Desulfobulbus sp.
CTGTTGCCCCGGGTCGGCCCGAATCTGCTGGAGCGCTTCCGCCGACGGCTGCTCCTCGGGTTCCTCTTCCACAGGGGCAACGGCCGCGCCGGTCGCCTCGTCGTCGGCCCGGTCGGTCGGTTCGACCGCCGGTTCGCTCACCCGGGCCGGCCGCCTTCGCTCGGTACGGGTCTCCACCGGTGCCGGTTCGACCGTCTCAGCTTCTCCGGTTTCGGGGTCGACCGGCTCGATTCGGGGACTCTCCGCGGCCGGTTGCGGTTCCGGGCCGGCGGCTTTGCGTCTGACCCGGATGTGCGCCTTTTTCTTGCACAGGCCGAAAATGCCGGAGCTGCCGGTATCCAGCACCTCGATGTCCAGATCCTCGCGGCCGGCGCCGAGTTCCCGGCACGCCTGCTCGATGACCTCAGCGATATCCTTGCCGTAAAAATCCTTTCCTTTCGCCATAAAGGTACCTTCCTGCCATCAGGCCTGCTGGGTCTTGGTCTGCCGGTTGATAAGATACTGCTGGAGAATGGAAAGCAGGTTGTTGACAAACCAGTAGAGGACCAGGCCCGAGGCGAAGTTGATGAACATGAACGTGAACACCACCGGCAGGAATTGCATGATCCGCGCCTGGGCGGGATCCACGGTGGTCGGGGTCATCTTCTGCTGCAGGTACATGGAGGCGCCCATCAGCAGGGTGAGCACCGGCAGCCCCTGGAGGTAGGGCAGGTTGAAGCCGAGCCACAACCGGTCCGGGGCGGACAGGTCGTTGATCCACAGCATGAAGGGGGCATGGCGCAGTTCGATGGCCGCCATCAGCACCCGGTAGAGGGCGAAGAAGAACGGGATCTGGATGAGCATGGGCAGACAGCCGCCCAGCGGGTTGACCTTGTAGGTCTTGTACAGGGCCATCATCTCCTGGTTCATCTGCGCCGGATCGGCCTTGTACTTCTCGCGCAGCTTGGCGATCTTCGGCTGCAGCTTCTGCATGTTCTTCATCGACAGCATGCCTTTCTGGGTGATCGGCCAGAACGCCAGCTTGATGAGGATGGTCAACAGGATGATGGCCACGCCGTAGTTGCCCACGTAGGTGTGGAAGAAGTTGAGCATCCAGAGCATGGGCTTGGCGATCACGTCGAACCAGCCGAAATCCACCGCCCTGGCCAGGTTGTCGCCGCTGGCCTGAAGGATCTGCAGTTTCTTCGGCCCGAGGTACATCCGGTACCCGTAGGTCTGGGTGCCCTGCGCCGGCAATTGCTGGATGCCCTCGCTGATCACGGTGCGCACCTGCTCTTCGCCCCCCTGCAGGGTCACGGTGCGCGCCTCGCCGCCGACCGGCACCACCGCGGTCATGAAGTAGCTGTCCATGTAGCCGGTCCAGTCGACCTTGCCCTGGAGCACCACCGGCCCCTTGGTCAGCTCCTTGCCCTTGGTCTCCACCAGTTCGCCGTTCACGTAAGCGGCCGGCCCGAAGAAGAGAAATGTGCTGGATTCCTTGGCGGCCACGAACGGCTCGTTGCCCAGGGTCAGGGCCGGCGAGACCTGCAGCGGTCGGTCGGTGGGGTTGGCCACCGCATAGGCGGCATCGATCAGGTAGCTGTCGGCATGAAAGGTCAGGGTCCGGGTGATGCGCACACCGTCGGCCTGGGTGGCGGTCATGACCAGCTGACCGGTTTTCTGCCCGGCGGCCAGGGTCAGCTTCTCCCGGTCGGCGCGGAAGGTCGGCACGCTCGTCCCGGCGCCGTTGTCAAGGGAGAACAGGACCGGCGCCTCCGTGATGTTCCGGCCCGGAACCAGCTGCATCGGCCCGGAACTGCGGTCCATCCCCTGGCGGTAGTGCTTGAGCACAAAGCTCTTGAAGCCGCCCCCCTGCTCATTGATCACCGCGGTAAACAGGGGCGTGTCGACGGTGATCTCCCGTGCCGTCGGGTCCACGGTGACCGGGGGCAGGGCGCCGGCCACGGCGGGCGCGGCAGGGCCGGGTGTCGCCTGCTGGCCGGGCTGGGACTGCTGCTGGGACTGCTGCGGCTCAGCCGGGGTCTGCTGCAGGGAATGCGGGAAAAAATACTGGTATCCAAGGAGGATGAGGAATGAAAGAACGATAGCCAGGAAGGCTCTGTACAGGTCCATGATGATACCTCGTTGCACCCCTGCCGTGGCAGCGGTATTGACGGAAGGATTCCTCGTTGCGGCCGGACGGCCTCACTTCACCGGGTCATACCCGCCCTTGGCAAAGGGATGGCAGCGCAGGATGCGCCAGGCGGCCATGAGCAGCCCGCGCAGCACGCCGTGTTTCTCGACAGCCTCGACGGCATACTGGGAACAGGTGGGAACGAAACGGCAGGCAGGCGGAAGAAGGGGGGAGATCAGGTACTTGTATCCCCGAAAGACTGCGCTCACCAAGCGCCGCGCCCGTGCGGGCCGGCGTGCGTGCGGGGCCCCTTGCGGGGGAGGACTGTCGGCGGACACGGCACCCTGCGCCCGGTCAGCCATGGATCAGCCGGGCCATGCCGGCCTGCATGTCGGCGAGGCTGTCGATGACGAAGCCGGGCCGGACGGTGCAGACCACGTCGCAGGGCGCGGGCAGGAGGGCCGGACTCTGCCGGAAGGCCTCCCGGACGAGTCGCTTGATCCTGTTGCGCCGCACGGCACTGCCGGTTTTCCGCTGTACGCTGATGCCCAGCCGGCTGTGTTCCGCGCCGTTCGGCAGGAGGATCAGGGCGAAGTGGTCACCCCGCAACCGCCGGCCGAGCCGGTAGACGCGCGCGAACTCGGCGTTGCTCCTGAGTCGCTGCGCCCTGGAAAACGCGAACCGGCCCACCCAACTCAGGCGGCCAGACGCTTGCGCCCCTTGGCCCGCCGCCTCTTGATCACGGCCCGGCCGGCGCGGGTTTTCATGCGGACGAGGAAGCCGTGGGTGCGGTTGCGCTTGGTGGTGCTGGGCTGGAAAGTCTGCTTGCTCATGATGGTTTTCCTTGCTGCGTGACAATCTGGTTGAGAGAAGCGGCGATCCGGAATTCCGCCCCGAGTGGAGGGACGGAGCCGCACCCTGTGACGCACAAAACAGGCCGGCGCGACGGACAGTTGGGTTCGGACCGCAAATTCATTTTTCGAAACTGGCTATTTAATCATAGCGACCAGCCACTGTCAAATCATTTTGGTCCACCAAAGGCCCGCGCCACGGGGCAATACTCAGGCCGGCCGCACCGCTCTCCGCCGGCTCCGGGCACCGGTACACCTTGCAAAGAGCAGCCGGTATTTTTATAGTGGCAAGTTTTTCCAGCCAAGCAGCCAGCGGCCGTCTTCGCCGCTCTTCCATTCCGCTCAACACGGCGTTGCCGGGGACGAGACCATGATGACCGATTTTGACATCGCCGTAATCGGTGCGGGCCACGCCGGCTGCGAGGCGGCGCTTGCCGCCGCGCGCATGGGCTGCCGCACGCTGGTCTGCGTCATCAACGCCGACACCATCGGCGCCATGTCCTGCAACCCGGCCATCGGCGGACTGGCCAAGGGCCACCTGGTCAAGGAAATCGACGCCCTGGGCGGCGAGATGGCCAGGAACATCGACGCCACCGGCATCCAGTTCCGCCGCCTCAACACCAGCAAGGGCCCGGCGGTGCGCTCGTCCCGGGCCCAGGCCGACCGGCTGCTCTACCGGCTGCGCATGAAGCGGGTGCTGGAAAACCAGCCGAACCTGGCCATCCGCCAGGCAGTGGTGGACGAAATTCTGGTGGCCGACGGCCGGGTCACCGGCATCCGCACCTCGCTGGACGAGGTCTTCCGCGTCCGGGCCGTGGTCGTGGCCACCGGCACCTTTCTCAACGGCCTCATCCACGTCGGCCTGAAAAACTTCCCGGCCGGCCGCCTGGGCGACGTGCCCTCCACCAGCCTGGCGCGCTGGTTCGCCGCCGCCGGCTTTGCCGTGGGCCGGATGAAGACCGGCACGGTGCCTCGCCTGGACGGCAACACCATCGACTACTCGCGCCTGGAGGCCCAGGAGAGCGACGACCCGCCGGCGCTCTTCTCCTTTTCCTCGCACGGTGCGCCGCCCCTGCCCCAGCGTCCCTGCCACATCACCTACACCAACGAACAGACCCACGCGATCATCCGCGGCGCCATCGACCAGTCGCCGATGTACGCCGGCATCATCGAGGGCGTGGGCGCCCGCTACTGCCCCTCGATCGAGGACAAGGTGATGCGCTTCCCGGAAAAGGGGCGTCACCAGATATTTCTCGAACCGGAAGGGCTGGACACCATCGAGGTCTATCCGAACGGCATCCCCACCAGCCTGCCGCTCGCCACCCAGATCGCCATGGTCCACTCCATCCCCGGGCTGGAACAGGCGCGCATCATCCGCCCCGGCTACGCCATCGAGTACGACTACGTGGACCCGCGGGAACTCAAACCCTCGCTTGAAACCAAACGCATCAGCGGGCTGTTCCTCGCCGGCCAGATCAACGGCACCTCGGGCTACGAGGAGGCGGCCGGCCAGGGACTGATGGCGGCGATCAACAGCGTGCTCTTCGTGCGCGGCGACGAACCGCTCGTCCTTGACCGCTCCCAGGCCTACATCGGGGTACTCATCGACGACCTGGTCACCCTGGGCACCAGGGAGCCCTACCGGCTGTTCACCTCGCGGGCCGAATATCGCCTGCTCCTGCGCGAGGACAACGCCGACCTGCGGCTGCGGGCCATCGGCCGCGACCTCGGGCTGGTGGACGACGATACCTGGCAACGGTATCAGGCGAAGGAGCACTGCCTGCGACAGACCGGCGCGTGGCTGGAACAGGTGCGGATCCGGCCGCAGGCCGCGGTCAACGACTACCTGGCCGGCCGTGGTTCCACCGGGCTCAGCCAGGCCCTGACCCTGGCGGAACTGCTCCGCCGCCCGGAACTCGGCCTGGCGGACATCCTCGCCCTGGCCGAACTGGGCGGACAGTCGCCGCCCGACAACAGCGCAGTCCTCGCCTGGCGGGACGAGATCGAACTGCAGGTCAAATACGCCGGCTACATCAGGCGGCAGGAGGAGCAGATCGTCCGCTTCCGCAAACTGGAGCGCATCGAACTGCCCGCGGACATGACCTACAAGGGGTTGCCCGGGCTGTCCAACGAGGTGGTCGAGAAACTCACCCGGGTGCAGCCGCGCTCGCTCGGCCAGGCCTCGCGCATCTCCGGCGTGACCCCGGCGGCCCTGTCGGTGCTCCAGGTGCAGCTCAAACGGCTCGGTCGCCTGTGAGCCGGGGAGCAGAGCCATGCTGACCTATCCGACCATCGACCCGGTGATCTTTGCCCTGGGGCCGCTGCAGGTCCGCTGGTACGGCCTGATGTACGTGCTCGGCTTCCTCGCCGCCCACTGGCTGGTGACCCTGCAGGCCCGGCAGTTCAAGTTCACCCGCCTGCTGGCCCAACTCGACAACCTCAACCTGGCCCTGATCCTCGGGGTGGTGCTCGGCGGCCGCCTGGGCTACGTGCTCTTCTACAACCCGGGCCACTACCTGGCCCATCCGCTGGAGATCCCGGCCATCTGGTCGGGCGGCATGAGTTTCCACGGCGGCTGCCTGGGCGCGCTGGTGGCCGGCCTCTTTTACTGCCGCCGCGCCGGCCTCGACTTCTGGCAGACCGCCGACCTGTACGTGGTCACCGCGCCGATCGGTCTTTTTTTCGGCCGGCTGGGCAACTTCATCAACGGCGAGTTGTTTGGCCGCATCACCACCGTGCCCTGGGGCATGGTCTTCCCGGACGGCGGCCCCCTGCCCCGCCATCCCTCCCAACTCTACGAGGCCGGACTCGAGGGGATCCTGCTCTTCCTCATCCTCTGGCCGCTCAGGCGTCTGCCCTGGACCCGGCCCGCCCCCCGCCGGTGGCCGCACGGGACCATGCTTGCCCTGTTTCTCGGCCTCTACGGCCTGTTCCGCTTCGTCGTGGAGTTCTTCCGCGAACCCGACGCCCAACTCGGCCTGCTCGTCCTGCACCTCTCCATGGGCCAGCTGCTCTGCCTGGTGATGCTGGCCGTGGCCGCGCTGCTCTGGCAGCAACGCAAAACGGCGCCGGCCCGGACCACGTCCGGACAGCAGCGCCGCTCCGCCCCGAGGCGTTGACCCGATCCCGGGTCGCCTGTCACTGGATCTTGTCAGCC
>JAGODN010000162.1 GCA_017998195.1 Desulfobulbus sp.
GGCGAATTCCGGGTCGATCCACACGCCCTCGTAACTCACCGGGCCGCAGGCGAAAGCCGCGTGCAGTTCCCAGTAGGTGGCGGGCACGAACTCGCGCCGCTCGGTCTCCCGCTTGACCAAAAGCGACAGGGTCGGGGTCTGCACCCGGCCACAGGGGGTCTTGCGGAACCCGCCGAAGCGGGAATTGTAGCAGGTGAGCGCCCGGGTGGCGTTGATGCCGATCAGCCAGTCCGCCTCGGAACGGCACAGGGCGGTGTCCTCGAGCGGTCGCATCTCGGTGTCGTCACGGAGTTTGCCCAGCCCCTCGCGGATGGCGTCGAGCGTCATGGACTGCAGCCACAGCCGCTTGACCTGCTTGCCCGCAAGGGTCCGGTTGGCCGCCTGGCGGAGGATGTACTTGAAGATGAGTTCGCCCTCGCGGCCCGCGTCGCAACCGTTGACGATCACCTCCACGTCCTTGCGGCGGATCAGCTTGTTGAGCGCGTTGAACTGGGCCTTGGTGTCCGGCAGCACCGCCAGGGGAAACTCCTCCGGCAGGATGGGCAGGTTGTCCAGGGACCATTTCTGCAGGGCCGGGTCGATCTCCTCGGGATAGGCGATGCCCACCAGGTGGCCGATGGCGAACGAGACGATGTGGTCGTCGCTTTCGAAATGGGTCTTGGCCCTGGTGAATTTGCCGGGCAGGGCCTTGACAATGTCCGCGGCAACGCTCGGCTTCTCGGCGATGATCAGTGTCTTTCCCATGCGGGGCGATCCGGCCGGTCAGGCGGCGAGAGAGGTGAGGAAGGTACGCAGCACCTCGTGCCAGCGCTCCGGCCGGTCCAGGTAGCAGGGGTGCGGCGCGCCGTCGAGGATCTCGCGCCGGGCACGCGGCAGTTCGGTGAGCAGCGTGTCGCTGTCAGCGAGCGGCGCCACCTGGTCCTCGCTGCCCCAGACGACCAGGACAGGGACAGTGATCCGGCCCAGATCGGCCCGGTTGTCCGCCACCCCGACCGCGCCCACCAGCACCAGGGCGGCCAGCCGCTCGGGGTGGGCGATGGCGTATTCCATGGCAACGCGGCCGCCCATGGACGGGCCGACCAGCACGGCCCGGTCGATGTCCAGCTTGTCCAGCAGGCGGTGCACCACCTCGCCCGGCGCACAGGGGTTGGCCGGGCTGCGGCCGAAGCCGGGCAGGTCCACGGCGAGCACGCGCAGTCCCTGGTCGGCGAGTTGGGCAAGGGTGCCGAGTTCGCGCCAGGTCTCGGCCTGGAACTTCATGCCATGCAGGAGGACCACGGCCCGGCCGGCGGGATCGCCGAATTCCAGGCAATGGATGGTGCAGCCGTCAAGGTCGATCTGTCGGGTGGTGAGAGTGGGCATAAAACTTTTCTCCGGAAAAAAACGGCGGGCAAGCCCTGCGCCGGGGCCAAGGCAGGCACAGCATTAAGCGACATCCGCCCCTTTGTCAACGGTGCGCAGGCGGAGCCGTTGTCCCCGGCAAACAACCCGCCGCCGGCGCCGCGACCGCCCGGTCACGCAGGCAGCTGTGCCAAATCAAAAAGAAATCGGCAACCGGGCAACAGACCCTTTTCCCTTGACCGCGTTCCGGTTTTCCTTCTAAAAGAAATTCTTCCGCCCGCCCGCCCTGACCACCGACGGCCGCGATGCCCATCCGCCCACCATCTGCTCCCCGGAGTTTCAGCACCATCATGGACCTGAACAAGATCGTCCGCCTGCAGCCGGACTACCTGCTCGAACGCATCGACAACGAAATCACCGTGTACCACCCCACCCTGACCACCTCGTTCTTCCTCAACGAAACCGGCGCACTCATCTGGGCCCTGTGCGACGGCACCCGCAGCGTGGCGGAGATCATCCGCACCCTGGGCGACCTCTATCCGGAAAGCCGGGAGCAGATCGCCACCGATGTCACCGACCTGGTCACCGCCCTGGTCACGCGGGACATCGCCGAGCTGGTCTGAACGTGCCCCGCTCCGCCCCTGCGACCATGACCGAACGGGCCGTCTCCTTTGCCGGCCGCAGCGTTGCCCTCAGCTGGGACGACCCGGCCGCGGCCGGGTTTCTCGACCTGCTGTGCACCGACCTGTGGGCGGCGCACAGGTCGGAACCGGCGGGCTCGCTCCGGTTGCTCCGGACCGATCACGACACCTACCTGCTCGCTGACGGCCACACCCTCCTCCACCGTGGTCCGCTGGACGTCACCATGGCGGCGCAGCTCTATGACGCCGTCCTCTTCCGGCTGCTCGCCGGGCAGGAGAGCGGCCTGGCCCTGCACGCCGGGGCCGTGGTCCGGGACGGCCGGGTGCTTCTCCTCCCGGGCCAGAGTGGTTCCGGCAAGAGCACCCTCACGGCTTGGCTGACCGGCCGGGGCTGCTCCTACCTGACCGACGAACTCGTTCTCGTCCCGGCCGAGGGCGAGCTGCAGACCCTCGCCTGCACCCGGCCGCTGTGCCTCAAGCACGGGGCGGCGCCCATCGCCAGGGACCTGCTGCCCCCCGGGCAGTCGGTCGCGCTCGAGGACGACCAGGGGCTGATCCTGCCCCACCGCACCCTCAACCCGGCGTTCTCCCCGACCACCCAGGCCCCGGCGCTGATCCTCTTCCCGACCTACCGGCCCGGCGCGCCCCTGGAGGGCGAACCCTTGTCCGGGGCCCGGGCCAGCGCCCTGCTCATGACCTGCAACGTCAACGGCCGCAACCTCGTCGGCCACGGTTTCCCGCTGGTCGCCCGGATCGCCCGCACGGTGCCGGCGGTCTGCCTGGTCTACGGCTCCTTCCAGGGCCTGGACGAACTCCTCGACCGGTGGCTGACCACCCTGCCGCAGCCGTGATCCGCACCCTCCTCGGCCTGTGCGCCCGGGACACGGCGACCGCCGGCATGCTGGCGGCGCTTGGCCGCCGGCTGGCCGCCTGGCAGGCGGATGCGATCGCCTGGGGGAGGCTCGTCGGCACCGCCGAGAAACACGGCATGGCCCCGCTGGTTCACAAGCACCTCACTGCCCTCGGGATTCTTCCGCCGGACACCCCGCGCCGCCAGCTGCAGACCTTGGTGCTGCGTCACCGACGGGCGGCGGCCATCCGGTGCCAGGCGGTCGGGGAGATACTGAGGGCCTTTGCCGATGCGCGCATCGAGGTGCTGCTCGTCAAGGGCAGTGCCCTGGCCGCCCTGGCCTACAGCGAACCTGGGCTGCGGCCGATGCGCGACGTGGACCTGCTGGTCGGCGCCGCGGACGCCGCCCGGGCCGAGGCGGTGCTCTTCGACCTGGGTTATGCCCACGAGCCCGGCCACGACATCCCCCCCGACTACTACCACCTGCCGCCGGCGGTGAAAACCGTGGCCGGCCTGCCGGTGGCCATCGAACTGCACCGCAACCTCCTGCCCCTGCACCCGCAGTACCCGCGCTGGCCGCTGGAACGCTCCCTGGAAACAGCCGCGGAGCTGACCATCGACGGCGTGCCCGCACGCACCCTTTGTGTGGAGGAGATGCTCGTGCATGTCTACCTGCACGGCTTCCGGCCGCCGCTCACCTACGAACCCTTCCGCTTCATCCATGTCGCCGACCTGGTGAGCCTGGTGGAGCGGTTTGTCGACACGATCCAGTGGCCGCGCGTGCGGGCGCTCTGTCCGGAAATGGACACGGTGCTGGCAGCCCTGCACGCGCTCACGCCCTGGAGCGACGAGGTGCTCAGCCGGCTGCGCCTGCCCCTGCATGCCCACCCCGACCGGCCGGGCGAGCCCTACCGCGGCTGGCCGCAGCGACGGCTGCGGTCCGTGCCCTGGCGGGAACTTCCCGGCCTCGTGCAGGACACCTTCCGACCGTCCGGCTGGTGGGTGCAGATGCATTACGGTCGGGCGCCCGGCGCCGGCTGCTGGCGGGTCCGGTTCATCGACCACCCGCGCATGCTGCTCCGCTGGGTGCGCGCCTACTGGCACGCCTACCGGTTGCGGCGCGGCCGCCGCCCCGCATCGCCCGAGGCCTGAGCGACAACCCTTTGCGAGACGCCGCAGAGACACGGGACGGGTTTTCTGTCCGCTGCTGTCGCCCTGAAAAAGAACTTTTTTCCAACAAGATAACCGATAACCCTTGATTTCCGGGTGAAAGTATGCAATCGTCTCGAATCAATTGCCCTTTTCCTTTTCAACCCAAAAATCAAGAGGACAAGCATGACCGTCTGCAACACTCAGAAAGACAGCCACAACGAGCACGCCGGACAAGCGATTCAGCTGGCAGCAGGAAGCGAACCGCTTGACAGCGGCCGACGGGCGGCCATCCGCAAAATAGCGGTGGGAGCGGCCGCACTGGCTGGCTGCAGCATGCTGCCGGACAAGTGGACATCGCCGCTGATCGAATTCGGCACCCTGCCGGCGCACGCCGTGACCAGCGGCGCCGCCCAGCAGGCCACGGCGGCCACAACCGAAACCATGAAAACCGAAGTCATTCAGAAGAGCGGCTACATCTCCATCGACAAGGTGCTCCGGCCGAAATTCGTCAGCCCGAAGATGGGCTGGGATTACGGCAAGTCCATTCGCATCGTGTTCAACACCGGCGGCGAGATCATTGTCGGCGACACCCGCCACGATGTGATCACCCGCGAGAACAGGGTCTACCGGACCGGTGGCCGGCGTCACGAGATCCCGACCATGGAAGTCTACGCCGAACCGAAAAGCAAGGCGACCTACATCACCATCTACTACAAGGGATAAACGGGACGGATCTCTCCCGCCAGCCGGCCGCCCGTGGCGCCGGCCGGCAGTGTCCCCCGCAGCCCGCCGTACCGGAGCCCTGGCAACAGGGCTCTTTTTTTTGCCCTGCGCGCCACGTACCGCCAGGTGAACGGGGCAAACGCGAAACGCCCCGCCCATCGGCGCCGCGCAGGCGGTTCCGGTGGACGGGGCGTGCGGGACGAAAGTCCTGCCCCCGGCGGCCCCATCGGGGCGGCGGCACAACGGTTACAGGGACGGATCGATGGCCTTCAGGGCGCGCTCGACGCCGCTCAGGTTCCGCTGCACCTTGTCGGCAAGGCCGGACTGGGGGTACTTGACGAGGATGTCCTGGAGCAGCTTGCGGGAGGACAGGAGCAGGTTCTTCTTGGCTTCCGGATCGCCGGTGCTGTTGGCGCGGACAAAGAGATCCGCCGCCTTGCGCCGGTCCTCCTGGGCGGCAAGACCGGCGGCCTCGTCGATGCGGGTGCGGGCGCGGTCCGCAAACGGAGTGGCGAGCAGGCCGTTGAAGGTCTCGATGGCCTTGTCATACTCCTTGGCGGTGAGCGCGGCCATGCCCTGATCGAAGCGGGCCTGCAGTTCCTGCTCCGACGGTCCGGCATCGACCGCAGCTGCGGCCGGGGCGGCCGTCTGGCCGTCGGTGGGCGCGATCTCCGTGCCGGTGGCCACCGGTGGTGTCCCGGCCGCGCCCGGTTCGGTCCCGCCGGCGGCTGCCTGGCCGCCCGCCTCAACCTGCCCCCCGGTCATGGCCTCGACGCGCTGGATGCCGCGATTGAGCCAGGAATCGGCCTGTTCACGGGCCGACTTCTGCATGAAGGCAGCGTTGGCCGCCAGCCGCGACCCCGGAAAGGCCCGGAGGAAGGCCGCCGCCTGCTCGACCACCGCATAGCCGTCGCGCTTGGGCACAAAGGCCAGGTAGTTCTTCAACAGGGCGCTGTACTCCCGCATCTCCTCGGGCGCGACCCCGCCCGGCTGCAGGGCGGCGAGCTGCTGCACCGCCCACTCCTCCCGGCGGCCCTGTTCCGCGGAAAGACGGACGATCTCCTCGTACTGCCGGCGGGCCTGGTCATAAGCCCCCTGGCCGAAGCTGAGGTCGCCGACGGCCTGCATGACCTGGAAGGCCGCGGCTTCCTGGCCCGGCTGGCGGACCCGGTCGAGCAGCCCGGTGAACACGCCCAGGGCCGCGGGTTCCTGGTGATTCTTGACCAGTGCCTCCGCATAGAGGAGGTCGGTGGCCGGATCTAGCGGCTGGCCGCCCGTCCGCGGCAGCTGCCCGTAGAGGCTCAGGACCTGGGTGTACTCGCCGCTGTCGTAGGC
>JAGODN010000163.1 GCA_017998195.1 Desulfobulbus sp.
CTCCTCCACGGCGCGGACAAAGGCCCGCACCGCAGGCACCAGTACCTCCACCCCGTTGTCGCGGATAACCAGCACATCCTGACCGCCGCTGCTGAGGATGGCGGCCACCCGGCCGAGGTACCGGCCGTCAACGGTTTCCGCCCGCCGACCTTCGAGGGTGTGGAGGTAGAACTCGCCCGGCGCCGGCGGCGGCAATTCGCTCGTCGCCAGCCAGACCTTGCTGCCGGCGAGTTGTTCCGCCGCTTCCCTGGTGGCGCAGCCGGACAGCCGCAGGACCACGCCCTGGCCGCTCACCCGGGCCTGCACGGCCGTGTGCGGGATTTTTTCCCCGTTCCCTGCCACGCTCAGGTACAGCTGCCGGTAGCGGGCGAAACTGGCCGGGGATTCGGTCAGCGGGCGGACCTTGACCTCGCCCTGCAATCCGTGCGCCCGCGTCACCGTGCCGAGCAGCACGAACGAGTCGCTGCCGTCAGGCTGAAGCGGCGCCACTACTCGACGATTTCGAGCCGCGGCCGCCTGCCGTCCGCTGTGCGGGCGGCGGCCAGCACGGCGCGCATGGCTCTCGCCGTTCGCCCCTGCTTGCCGATCACCTTGCCGAGGTCACCCTGGGCGACCCGCAGTTCGATGACCAGATTGTCCTCGTCCTCCTGCAGGGTGACGGCGATGTCGTCGGGATGATCGACCAGACGGGAGGCGATGAACGTGATCAGGTCCTTCATTTACGCCGCGGCGGCCGCTCCGGTGCGGTGCTTTTTGAGCAGACTCTCGACGGTTTCGGTCAGGGTCGCGCCTTTCTGCATCCAGGCGTCGAGTTTCTCACCGTCGACGGTGACTGCGGCCGGGTTCTGCATCGGGTCGTAGGTGCCGACGATGTCGAGGAACTTGCCATCACGCGGAGCCTGGCTGTCGGCAACGACGATACGGTAGAAGGGCTGTTTCTTGCGGCCTTTGCGGGTCAAACGAATACGAACTGCCATGGGTGACGATCCTCCAGTGGACGTGTGAAACCGGCGCGACGATCAAGCGAAGCAAAATCGCGGCGCCGGGTTGAATACTGCCTTGTGCTATCGTTTCAGCCCCTTGGGGAGCTTGCGGCGCTTGCCGCCGGTCATGATGCCCTTGCCTTTCAGGTTCTTCATCATCTTGAGCATCATGGTGTAACTCTTCAACACCCGGTTGACCTCGGCGACGCTGGTGCCCGAGCCGTTGGCGATCCGCTGCCGGCGACCGGCATTGATGATCAGGTGGTTGCGCCGCTCCTTCAGGGTCATGGAGCGGATGATCGCCTCGGTCTTGACCAGTTCTTTCTGGTCGGGCTTGGGCGCGTCCTTGAGCTGCTTGAGCTTGTTGATCCCGGGGATCATGCCCATGAGCTGCTCCAGGGTGCCCATCTTCTTGATCTGCTGGATCTGGTCGAGAAAGTCCTCCAGGGTGAAGGCATTCTTCTGGATCTTGCGGGCCAACTGCTCCGCGTTCTTCTGGTCGACCACCGCCTCGGCCCGCTCGATGAGCGAGAGCACATCGCCCATGCCGAGGATGCGCGAAGCGGCCCGGTCCGGGTGGAACACCTCCAGGGCATCCACCGATTCGCCCACACCGACGAACTTGATCGGCTTGCCGGTGACCTTCTTCACCGACAGGGCGGCGCCGCCGCGGGCATCACCCTCCATCTTGGTGAGGATGACGCCGGTGATCTCCAGGTCGGTGTTGAACTTGGCGGCCACGGTGACCGCATCCTGGCCGGTCATGGCATCGGCCACGAACAGCACCTCGGTGAGCGGCACGGCCCGGCCGATCTCCTGCAGCTCGGCCATGAGCGCCTCGTCGACGTGCAGCCGACCGGCAGTGTCGATGATGACCGTGTCGTGGGCCTCGGCCGCGGCCCGGGCCAGCGCTTGGCGGGCGATCTCCACCGGCCGCTGCTCCACCGTGGAGGCGAACACCGGCACCCCGACCTGCTCGCCGAGCACGTGCAACTGCTCGATGGCCGCCGGTCGGTAGACGTCGGCCGGCACCAGCAGGGGCGCGCGGCCCTGCGCCTTCAGCTGTTTGGCCAGCTTCGCGGCGGTGGTGGTCTTGCCCGAGCCCTGCAGGCCGGCGAGCATGATCACCGCCGGCCGCTTGTCGTCGAGGCGCAGCGGCTGGGCCTCGCTGCCGAGCAGCTGGACCAGTTCGTCGTGCACCACTTTGACCACCTGCTGACCGGGCGACAGGCTGGAGAGCACCTCCTGACCGATGGCCTTGGCGGTGACCGCGGCCACAAATTCCCTGACAACGCCGAAGTTGACATCCGCCTCGAGCAGCGCCGTGCGCACCTCGCCCATGGCCTCCTGAATGTTTTCTTCAGTCAGCTTGCCATGGCCGCGCAGTTTCTTGAAAACGCTTTCCAGGCGGTCGGTGAGATTCTCAAACATGGTCGCTCGGGTGTCGGTTGGACGGTTGGCGCACGCCGGACAGGCAGCGGCACGCATCCACCCGTGGGCGCGGGTGGAAATTTTTTTTATTACTCGAACCGGTTGGGGATGTCAAGCAGGAAGAAAACCATGACGGGCCGGGCGGTTAGCTCGCGGCCAGGGTTTCCGCCAGCGTGTCGAGCGTTTCCGGGGTGTCGGCCTGCAGACAGATAACAGGCGAATTTTTCGGGAGAATTTTCCGGATCATGGCGGTCAGGACATTTTTCGGGCCCAGTTCGACAATCACCTCGACCCCGGCGGTCACCATCCGTTCGACGATCTCCAGCCAGCGCACCCGGGAAGCGATCTGCCGGGCCATCATCGCTTTGATCGGCTCGGACTCCCGCTCACCGTCGCCGGTAACGTTGAACAGCACCGGCACGGTCGGCGCGGCGAAGGGAATGGTCGCCATGTGGGCGGTGAAATCGTTCACCGCCCCGGCCACCAGGGGGCTGTGGTTGGCCACGCTCACCTTGAGGGGAATCACCTTGCCGCCGCGGGATGCGCACAGTTCGGCCGCCCGGTCGAGTCCGGCCTTGTCGCCGGAGAGGACGATCTGGGTGGCGGTGTTGTGATTGGCGACCACCACCACGCCCTCCCCTGCCGCCCCGGCGAGGAGATCCTCGATCTCCGCCAGGGTCAGGCCGATCACGGCGCGCATGCCGCCCGGATGGGCGCTGCCTTCGCGCTCCATCAGCTCACCGCGCTTGGTCACCAGGCCGAGGGTGTCCTCCAGGCTGAGCACGCCGGCCCCGTGCAGAGCCGAATACTCGCCCAGGCTGTGGCCGGCGAAAAACGACGGGGTGAACCCCGGCAGCCGTTTGCAGAACTGCTGCCAGCAGAGCAGGTTGACCGCGGTGAGCGCCGGCTGCAGGTAGAGCACCCGGGTCAGGTCGTCCATGGGCCCCTCGAAGCAAAGCCGGCGGATGGGAAAGGAGGAAATCTGTTCGGCCAGGTCCATGAGGCTGGCGGCATCCGGGTCCTGTTCGACCAGAGCCTGACCCATGCCGATGTACTGGGATCCCTGGCCGGGAAAAATGATCGCTGTTTTTTTCATGTGTTCTGCTGTGCTGCCGGGTCCTCCGGCACGGGTCGGCGCCGGTCGAACACTAGGTTCCTGAGGATGAAGAGGATTACGCCGATGGTGATGGCGCTGTCGGCGATGTTGAAGGCCGGCCAGTGGGACGCACCGAGGTGGAAATCGAGAAAATCGATGACATGACCGAGCCGGACCCGGTCGATCAGGTTGCCGATGGCGCCGCCGGCGATGAGCGCCAGGGCCAGGTTGTACCAGCCGCTCAGGCTGGCGTAGCCCCGCCGGGCGATGACGATCAGCACCAGCGCCAGGCTGGCCGCGCCGATGAAAAAGGCCTGCCGCCACAGGGCGGGCTGGCCGGCGAGGATGCTGAAGGCGGCGCCGTTGTTGGTCAGGTAGGTGAGGTTGAAGAACCCCGGGATCACCACCTGGCTGTCGTACAGGCCGAAGTGGTGCACGATCCACAGCTTGCTCGCCTGGTCGAGACCCACCACCGCCAGGATGACCAGCAGAAAGGCCGTCATGAACCCGTCCGCTCAGGCCGCAACTGTCGGACCACGCCGGCGCAGCGGGCGCACAGGGTCGGGTGCTCCGTGTCCGCGCCCACCGAGGTGGCAAAGGTCCAGCAGCGCTCGCACTTGACCCCCGGCGCCGACCCAACCGCGATGGCCACGCCGTCCAGCCCTTCCGCCCCGGCGAAGGTGAGCGCCTCGTCCCCGGCCGCCTGCAGACGCAGGCTGGAGACGATGCACAACTCCTGCACCATCTCCAGGTTGTCGGCCAGGAAGGCCGGCCAGTCGGCGTTCACCTGCAGCACCACCTCGGCGTCCAGGGACAGGCCGATCAGCTTGTCGCGGCGGGCCGTTTCCAGCACCCGGGTGATGGCGGAGCGCAGAGTCAAGAGCCGCGTCCAGCGCTCGTTGAAGGCGGCGTCGACCGCGATGTCGTCCACCTCCGGGAAGCTGGCGAAAAAGACCGAACGGTCGAGCGGGTCCTTGTCCCCCAGGCCATGCAGGTGCTCCCAGGCCTCGGCCGCGGTGAAGCAGAGCACCGGCGCCATCAGCCGGAGCAGGCCGTCGAGGATGCGGTACATCACCGTCTGCGCGGCCCGCCGCTCCGGCCCGTCCGGGGCCGAACAGTAGAGCCGGTCCTTGAGGATGTCCATGTACAGGCTGGAGATGGTGGTGCCGCAGAAATTGAACAGCCCGTGGTAGACCGCGTGGAACTCGTAGCGCTCGTAGGCGCGGGTGAGCCGCCGGGTCAGCTCGGCAAAGCGGGCGAGCGCCCAGCGGTCGATCTCGAAGAGCGCCTCCGGTCCGACCGCATCCCGCGCCGGGTCGAAATCGGAGAGGTTGCCGAGGAGAAAGCGCAGGGTGTTGCGCATCTTGCGGTAGGCGTCGGACACGTGCTTGAGGATCTCGTCCGAGACCTTGACGTCGTCCTGGTAGTTCTCGCTCGCCACCCACAAGCGCAGCACCTCGGCGCCGTAGCGGTCGATCACCTCCTGCGGGGCGACCACGTTGCCCACCGACTTGGACATCTTCTTGCCCTGGCCGTCGACCACGTAGCCGTGGGTGAGCACGCCCTTGTAGGGCGCCCGGCCGCGGGTGCCCACCGAGGTGAGCAGCGAGGACTGGAACCAGCCGCGGTGCTGGTCGCTGCCCTCGAGATAGAGGTCCGCGGGCGAGCGCAGCTCCGGCCGTTCCTCGAGCACCGCCGCGTGGCTGGTGCCCGAGTCGAACCAGACGTCAAGGATGTCCGTCTCCTTGCGGAACGCACGGCTGCCGCAGGCGCAGGCCACGCCCTCGGGGACGAAATCGGCCGCCTCGTGCAGGAACCAGGCGTCCGCCCCTTCCTTCCGGAACAGCTCGTCGATGCGCCGGCAGACCGCCTCATCCTTGAGGATCTCGCCGCAGTCGGCGCAGGTGAGCACCGTCACCGGCACACCCCAGGAGCGCTGCCGGGAGAGGCACCAGTCGGGCCGGGCCTCGACCATGCCGTAGATACGCTGCTGACCCCAGGCCGGCGTCCAGCTCACCTCGTTGATCGCCGCCAGGGCCTTGGCGCGCAGTTGCAGGCTGTCCATGGAGATGAACCACTGGGCCGTGGCCCGGTACATCACCGGCTCCTTGCAGCGCCAACAGTGCGGGTAACTGTGGTTGAGCACCTGCTCCTTGACGAGCGAGCCGGCGGCGGCCAGGTCGGCGATGATCCGCCGGTTCACCTGCGGCACCTGCTCGCCCGCGTAGCGGCCGGCCTCGGCGGTGAAGCGGCCGTCGTCGTCCACCGGCGAGAGCACTTCGAGGCCGTAGCGGCGCCCGGTGAGGTAGTCGTCGGCGCCGTGGCCGGGCGCGGTGTGCACGCAGCCGGTGCCCGAGTCGGCGGTGACGTAGTCGGCCAGCACCATGAGCGAATCGCGTTCGAGGAAGGGATGGCGGCACCGCTTCCCTTCCAGGCTGGCGGCGGAGAAGGTGGCGAGCAGGCGGTGGTCGTCGATGCCGAACAGCTGCATGCACGGGCCGACCAGTTCGCTGGCGAGGATCCACACC
>JAGODN010000164.1 GCA_017998195.1 Desulfobulbus sp.
GGCCGATCGCGGGCGATGCCGTTTTGGAGCGGGTCCACGTTGGGCGGCTCGGTGTAGGTGACGTCGGCCATCTCCGGGTCGGTCATGATCGTGGCCGGGTTGGAGTTGACCAGCACGATGCGGTAGCCGAGTTCGCGCAGGGCCTTGCAGGCCTGGGTGCCGGAGTAGTCGAATTCGCAGGCCTGGCCGATGATGATCGGGCCGGAGCCGATGATCAGGACCGTGCGGATGTCGTTGCGTTTGGGCATGGATGTTCTCCTCGATGTGGGGCGATAGGGGCAACCGGCGTCCGGCCATGGGGCCGGTGCCGGTGACGGAATTCGGGCAGCGCGGTCGGGACTCGGCCGGGCCGGGCGGGCGGCGGCTTGGCCCGGGGCGGGCGGTGGTTCATGGCCGCCGGAGCAGCCGGTCCGCGGCCAGGGCCGCGCCGACCGTGACCCCGGCCAGGCTCTGGCCGGGAAATGCGTGGTCGCCGACCAGGGTGCAGTTGTCGAGGCCGAAACGACGCTGGCGCGGCGGCAGCCAGGAGGTCTGGGCGTAGCCGCCCACCAGGCCCAGATGCCGGCCGGTGTAGCGGTGGTAGGTGACCGGCGTGCCGGCAAGCAGCGGTTCCGCCCCGGGGAGGCCGACCTGCGCATCGATGAGGGCCAGCGCCCGTTCGGTGTAGCGCTCTTTCAGGGCGGCGTAGGCTTCGGGGCCGCTGTTGCGCGCCTGCCACCAGGGCTCGACCCGGGTGTGGGTGGACACGGTGAGCGCGCTCCGGCCCGCCGGCGCCCGGGTGTGGTCGTCCGGGTGCGAGGCGGAGAGGAAGAGCGAATCCCCTTCGGCGAGCGTGGCCGCACCGGGGCGGATGAGCTGCACATGTTCGGCCGGCAGGCTGCGCACCCAGTCCCGCTCAACCCCCAGGTGGAGGACAAAGGCCCCCCACTCGGCCCGGTTGGCCGCGGCCCAGTCGCCGGCCGCGGGCCGGCCAAGCAGCCGGGCCAGCAGGGCGTCCGAGCCGTTGACGAGCACCTGGCGCGCCCGGTAGCGACCGCGGTCCGTTTCCGCCGCCTCGATGGTGTGGCCGCGGACCACCAGCCGCTCCACCCGCTCGCCGGTGTGCAGGTGGCCGCCGCGCTCGCGCACCGCCCGGCTGAGCTGCTCGGCCACCGTGCCGAGGCCGCCGTCGATGCGGCAGGGCTGCTGCCGGGGCAGGTCCAGGGCGAGTGCTGCGAACAGGGCGTTGGTCCGCTCGGCCGTGGCCTGGGCGGAGATGAGCAGCTGGGCGTCGATGAAGCGGCGCAAGGCGGCGTCCCGGTCCAGGCCGTGATCGGCCAGCCACCTTGCGGCCGTGGTGGTGGCCAGGCCGAGCAGCCGGCCGCGCACCGTGGTCGCCAGTCGCCGGACCAGGGCGGACAGCTGGCTCGGCCGGCTGCGGCCGTACTGGTCGAGCAGCAGGGCGCTCAGGGCCCAGAGGCTGTCGGCCACCTCGGCCTGTTCCCGCCAGAACGGGCCGCTGGCCGGAAAGGCGTGCAGGATCGCGTCCCGCCGGGCGGTGAGCGGCAGGGTTAGGTCGCCCTCGCGGTACTCCCAGGCCACCTCGAGCGGGTGGGCCGGCCAGTGGAGCGCCAGCCGCCGGGCCAGCCAGTGGAGCGGGCCGCCGGGCTGGAGACCGGCGCCGATGGTGGCGCCGGCGTCGAAGCGATAGCCGCGGTGGACAAAGGTCGCGGCGCAGCCGCCGGGCTGGTTGTGCTGTTCGAGCACGAGCACGCTGCGGCCGGCGTCGGCGAGCAGGGCGCCGGCAGCGAGACCGCCGACACCTGCGCCGACGATGAGCACGTCGTAGCTGATCATGGCCGCGGGCGCGGAGCGAACAACACGGGCGGAAAGGGCCTAGGCCAGTTCCTTGCGCCCGCCGCCGAGCAGGTTGAGGGCCTTGTCCACCCGGAAGCGGACCAGGAACTTGCGCTCCTGCTCACCCTCGTCCGGCCGCCTGGGCCGCCGGCTCATGGCGCGGATCTGTTCCTGGTCGGTGCTCTCGTCGAGAAAGGTCAGGTACAGCCGCACCCCCTGGTAGGAGGTGCCCTCCTCGAGGAACAGGTAGCAGGCGTGGGGATTGTCGGCCAGGTTGGCATGGCTGCGGCGGTCGAGCATGATGAACACCACCTCGTCCCGGCCCTGCACGTGCGGCCGGCCGTAGATGGCGGTGTTCACCTCGCCCTGGCCGTCACAGGTGGCCAGCACGCCGGTGCCCTTGGTGGTCGCGAAATACTGTTCGAGTTGCATGGTTCCCCGTTTGCGTGAGAGATGGCGCGGAGGGCGGACGGGCCGACCCCGGTGCGCCCGGTCCGCGCCGGGCGCCGGTGCCGTGTCGGCCCGGGTTTCAGGGGCAGCAGCCCCCGTTCCAGCAGTGGGTGCAGAGGTGTTCCCGGGGCAGGCCGATGGCGGCCACCAGGTCGTCGAGGCGCTGGTAGCAGAGCGAGGTCAGACCGAGCCGGGCGCGCAGGGCCTCGACCAGGGCCTGGTGCTCGGGCGAGCCGTCCCGGGCGTAGCGGTCCAGGTTCCGGTCCCGGTCGCCCTCGAGGGCGTGGATGGTCTTGCGGCCGAGCAGGTCCAGGGTGGAGCGCGAGGTGGAGAAGTTGAGGAATTCGCAGGGAAAGATCAGGGCCGGACAGGCGAGCCGCACGTGCACCTCGCGGGCGCCGATGGCGAACAGGGCGCGCACGTTGTCCTTGAGCTGGGTGCCGCGGACGATGGAGTCGTCGCAGAGCATCAGCCGACGGCCCTCGATCAGCCGCCGCACCGGGATCAGCTTCATCTTGGCCACCAGGTCGCGCATGGCCTGGTCCTGGGGCATGAAGCTGCGCGGCCAGGTGGGGGTGTACTTGACGAAGGGCCGGTTGTAGGGGATCTTCCGTTCGTTGGCGTAGCCCAGGGCGTGACCGATGCCCGAGTCCGGGATGCCGGCGACCACGTCCACCTCCACCCGGTCGTGGCGGGCCATGGCCGCGCCGCAGTCGTAGCGCACCTGCTCGACGTTGAGGCCTTCGTACTCGGAGGCCGGGTAGCCGTAGTAGACCCACAGAAACGAGCAGATCTGCATCCGCTCGCCCGGCGGCAGTCGCTGTTCCCAGCCGTCCGCGGTGAGCCGCAGGACCTCGCCCGGACCGAGGAAATGGTCGGTGGCAAGATCCAGGTTGGGAAAGGCGCTGGTCTCGGAGGTCACCGCGGTGGCCCCGTCCCGCCGGCCCACCACCAGCGGCGTGCGTCCGAGCCGGTCGCGGGCCGCGTAGATCCCCTGCTCGGTGAGCAGCAGCAGCGAGCAGGAGCCCTCGATCAGTTCCTGGGCGCGGCGGATGCCGGCCTCGAAGCTCTCCTCCTGGCAGATGAGCATGGCCGTCACCTCGGTGGCGTTGGCAACGCCGTCCGAGGTGCCGGAGAAATGCCGCCGGTTCCGCCAGGCCTGGCGGATCAGGGCCTCCATGTTGTTGATGCGGCCGACCGTGACGATGCCGAAGGTGCCCAGGTGAGAGCTGATGATGAGCGGCTGCGGGTCGGTGTCGCTGATCACGCCGATGCCCTGGCGGCCGTGGAAGCGGTGCAGTTCGCTCTCGAACTTGGAGCGGAAGTAGCTGTTCTCGATGTTGTGGATGGCGCGGTGAAAGCCGTGCTCGTTGCGCACCGCCATGCCGCCCCGCTTGGTGCCCAGGTGGGAGTGGTAGTCCGTGCCGTAGTACAGGTCCGCCACGCAGTCCGACTGCGAGACGATACCGAAAAGCCCGCCCATGATAGCCTCTGATGGGGTTGCGTCCCGCTGCCGGCCCTGCCGTCAGTACAGGATCTTGGATGCGTACAGGCCGGCGATGTAGTCGGCTGAACCTTCGTTGAGGGCCTCGAACATGACACCGACGATGGTGCGGCCGCCCTCCTGCTTGATGTGGCGCACCGTCCCCCTGGCGAGGATCTTGGCGGGTCCGAGCACGAAGCCGGTCTTCACCGGCTGGCCGATGGCCAGCGGTATGGCCACGCTTAAGGCCGCCCCGCCCCGGGAAAGGTCGACCAGGCGCGCGTCCAGGGTCTGGCCGGCGATGGCGATCTTGGCCGGGATGGCGCCGGTCTCGAACAGCTGCTGCAGCGACCCGGCGTCCAGGCGGGAGTGGGAACGGTTGTCGACCTTCTCCTGGGCCTTGTAGTCCCAGTCGACCGAGAGGCCGTCCAGGGAGGGGATGTCGTCCCAGCTTTTTTTCGGTTCCATGTCCTCCTCCGGTGTGGCGGTCAACGGCCGCGGTGAACCCGCGCTAAATTAGAGGTTTTCCCCCGGTCTGTCCATGCAATTCTGCAGCGGCGGCCGGAACCGCGGGCTCGGCGGCGGGACGGCGGCGCCCGGCCCGGCGCCCTTCAGGGCGACCCCGCCGGGGTGTCGAGCACCTGGCGGAGCCGCCTGGCCAGTTGGTCGATGGGGAAGGGTTTCTGCAGGAAGGCGGCCCCGGGGGCGAGCACGCCCCGGTCGGTGAGCAGGCCGGGCGCGTAGCCGGACATGAACACCACCCGGATGGACGGACGCAGGGCGCGGATGCGCTCGGCCAGGTCGCGGCCGTCCATCTCCGGCAGGACCACGTCGGTGAGCAGCGCCGCGAAATCGTGGTCCTGGTGGGCGGCCAGGGCCAGGGCCGCGGCCGGGCTGTCCGCCGCGCACACGGTGTAGTCGAGCTTGCCGAGCATCTGCCGGACCAGGCCGAGCAGCAGCGGGTCGTCCTCGACCACGAGCACGGTTCGGCCGCCGCCGTCCGGCGTCACCGCAACCTCGGTTGCATTCCCGGCAACGGCTTCGCCGGCGCGGCGGGGCAGGTGGATGCGGAACACCGTGCCCTCGCCCGGTCCGCTCTCCACCTCGATGAAGCCGCGGTTCTGGCGGACCGTGCCGTAGACCATGGCCAGCCCCAGGCCGGTGCCCTCGCCCAGGGGCTTGGTGGTGAAGAACGGCTCGAAGATCCGCTCGCGGGTCACCCGGTCCATGCCGCAGCCGTCGTCGCGCACGGTGAGCACGGCGAAGTCGCCGGGCAGGCGGTCGGGCCGGTTGGCGCAGTCCTCCGGGCCGTAGTGCGCCCGGCCGGTCTCGATGGTGATCGTGCCGCCGGTGGCGACGGCGTCGCGGGCGTTGATGCACAGGTTGGCGAGCACCTGGTCGAACTGGGCCGGGTCCATGGAGACCGGCCAGAGGTCCGCGCCGGGCCGCCAGACCAGGCGCACGCCCTCGCCGATGAGCCGGCCGAGCATCTTGAGCAGGCCGTCCACCGCCGTGTTCAGGTCGATCACCTCCGGGCTGACGGGCTGCTGGCGGGCAAAGGCGAGCAGCTGGCGGGTGATGCCGACGGAATGCTCGGCCGCGTGCAGCACCTCCTCCAGGTCCTCGCGGCTCGGGTCGTCCGCCGGCGTGCGGTCGAGCACGAGCTGGGTGTAGCCGAGGATCACGGCCAGCATGTTGTTGAAATCGTGGGCCACGCCGCCGGCCAGGCGGCCGATGGACTCCATCTTCTGGGCCTGGCGGAGCTGCTCCTCGAGCTGGCGGAACTCGGTGATGTCGTGGACAATGGAATGGATCACCGGCCTGCCCTCGAGTTCCATGGCGCTGCTGTACACGGCCACGTCGCGGATGGAACCGTCCGCCCGGCGGTGGCGGAATTCGAAGTAGATGCGCTCCTGGTTGCACACCCGGAAGAGTTCGGCCCGCACCTGGTGGGGCGGCAGGGTGTTGATCTGGTCGATGCGCATCCGCTGCAGTTCCTCCCGCGACCAGCCGTAGAAGGCGGCGGCGGCCGCGTTGGCCTCGAGGATGCGGCCGTCGTCCGGGTCGAGCAGCAGCTTGACCGCGGCGTGGCGCTGGAACAGGCTGCGGAACTTGGCCTCGCTCCGCTTGAGCGCCGCCTCGGCCTCGCGGCGGTGGGTGATGTCCGTCCAGGCGCCGATGAGTTCGGTCGGCTGGCCGCTCTCGTCGCGCACCAGGCGCAGGTCGTCGAGCACCCAGAGCAGGCTGCCGTCCTTGCGGT
>JAGODN010000165.1 GCA_017998195.1 Desulfobulbus sp.
GCCGCCGGTCTGCGCCGACCGGGTGCAGGGCGGGCTGATCCTGAAAAA
The DNA here is from genome assembly GCA_017998195.1 of Desulfobulbus sp. Lineage (GTDB taxonomy): Bacteria > Desulfobacterota > Desulfobulbia > Desulfobulbales > Desulfobulbaceae > Desulfobulbus. The sequence continues at coordinate 49 of JAGODN010000165.1, forward strand.
CGGCGAGACCCGTACCGTGCGCGGCATCACCGTCACCGCGGTGCCGGCCTACAACCTGGTCCACCACCGCGACAACGGCGAGCCCTTCCACCCGCGGGGCGCGGGCAACGGCTACCTGCTCGACTTCGGCGACACCCGCCTGTACGTGGCCGGCGACACCGAAAACATCCCGGAGATGGCCGCGCTCAAAGACGTGGACATCGCCTTCCTGCCCATGAACCTGCCCTACACCATGACCCCGGAGATGGTGGCGGACGCGGCCCGCGCCTTCCGGCCGCGCATCCTCTACCCCTACCACTACGGCGATACCGACCCGCAACGGCTGGTGGAGCTGCTCCGGGACCAACCGGACATCGAGGTGCGCATCCGGCCCATGCGCTGAGCGGGCGGTGCAAAAAAAGACGGCCCCGTCTTGACCCGGCACGGATCGGGCTTACTGTTCAGGCATGCCATTAGGAACCCCTAATACACACCATCCACAGGAGGCTGTGATGATCGGATACGAAGGACTCGTCTGGGTCAACGATGACAAGGGAAGTGAGTTGGTCTGCACGTTGGACAGCGTTCGACCGGGTGTACGCAGATTCGATGATCTCAACGAAGGTGAACGGCGCAGCTGCCGCGATGTCAACGAAATCGTCGGCACCGAGCGCTGGTAGACACTGCTCGAGACACAAACCAAAGGCCCGGAACCGCAAGGTTCCGGGCCTTTTTTTGTGCCTGCCGAACGGCCGGCAACCACCGGGCAAGCCCCTTGCCGGCGACGGCAAAGCGTGCTCTACTGGGCCCACCGTCAACCCGATCCGGACAACCTCATGGGCCACCGCACCAGCAAGGACCTCTACCGCGCGCTCGGCCGCCGCCTCGACCAGGCGCCGGTGCGCACCCCCTGGACCCCGGTCTTCCACGACCTGGTGCGCGCCCTTTACACCCCGGCCGAGGCCGAGCTGATCATCCGCCTGCCCCACCGGCCGTCCACGCTGGAGCGCATCGCCCGCCTCACCGGCGAGCCGGCCGCACCACTGCAGGTTCGGCTGGAGGCCTTGTGCGACAAGGGCCTGGTGGTCGACATCTGGGACGGTACCATCACCCGCTACATGGTCAGCCCGATTGTCATCGGCTTTTTCGAATTCACCATGATGCGCACCGGCCCGGACCTGGACCGGGCCGGCTTGGCGGAACTGTTCCAGGCCTACATGTTTGGCGGCCGCGAGTTTTTGCAGGCCAACTTCGGCGACGGCCAGCGGGTGTCGATCATGCGCACCCTGCCGCACGAGGAAACCCTGGCGCCGCAGGTGGAGGTCCTCGATTACGAACGGGCCTCGGCGCTGGTCGAGGCGCACGACGAGTTTTCCCTCGGCCTCTGCTCCTGCCGCCACGAGAAGCACCACCTGGGCCGGCCCGCCTGCCGCGCGCCCATGGAAACCTGCACCTCCATGGGGAGCGGCGCCCGCTTCCTCATCCGCCACGGCTTCGCCCGCCCGTTGGACAAGGCCGGCATGCGGGAGATCCTCGCCCGCTCGCGCGAACTCGGCCTGACCCTGACCACGGACAATGTCCGCGAGGATGCGGGCTTCATCTGCCACTGCTGCGGCTGCTGCTGCAACCTCATGCAGGGGGTGCGCGCGACCGGCTGCACCAGCCTCCTGGTCACCTCCAGTTTCGTGGCGCAGGTGGACCCGGACCGCTGCACCGGCTGCGGCCGCTGCGCGCGCGCCTGCCCGGTGGCAACCATCCGCCTGGTTCCGGTCACTGCCGCGGACGCCGGGCGACCGGTGCTGGCGGCCGAGGTCGGCGACCTCTGCCTGGGCTGCGGCGTCTGCGCCCTCACCTGCCCGAGCGGCGCCCTGGCCCTCTATCCGCGCGCACAGCGGGTGCTCCACCCGGAGGACAGCTTCGCCCGGGTGATCCTCCAGGCGCTCGAGCGCGACACCCTCCAGACCCTGCTGTTCGACAACCCGAACAGCCGCACCCAGGGGTTCCTGCGCTTCCTGGTGGGCGGCATGCTCAGGCTGCCGCCGGTGAAGCGGGCGCTGTTGGGCGAGCGGCTGCGCTCGCGCTTCCTCGTCGCCCTGCGCGGCCTGGCCGGCTGAACCAGGTCCTGTCCGCGCACCAAAAAAAACCGGCGCAGCGGCACCGGTTTTCCCCTCTTTTTTTCAGCCCCCTCCCTCACAAACAGCGCAGCCAGCCGAGCCCCCAGGCACAGTGGCCGCAGGGCACCCGGCTGGCGTAGCAGTCGTGCCCGCCGGTCAGGTTGGCGTTGACCAGGTCGGCGCAGGGCGCGGCGGTGCAGCTCCAGCAGGGGGCATAGTCGTTCAGGGCCGCCTCGCGGCGAAAGGCGACGTAGTCCGGCCGGTTCCAGATGGCATCAAGCGGCTGCTCGTCGAGACGTCCGAACACCCGCGCCCGCACCTGGATGCGCTCGCCGCGCACCGCGCTCGGGCCATCGTGCCAGAGGAAATGGCAGGGCGTCACCCGGCCGGCCCGGTCGATGCACACGGCCCGCTCGTCGATGAACGGGCAGCCCCGCTCCCGGCCCTCGCGGGCGTACAGGGGCGGCAGGCGCAGGGACACCCCGAGTTCCCCGGCCAGATCCCGGGCCTGGTCAAAGGCGCGTTCGGCCGCGGCCAACCGGTCCAGGTCCAGAGCGAGCAGGCCGGGCAGGTGCAGGGTCAAATCAGCCGCCCGCGTCCGCTGCCGCAGGGTATCGCCCAGGCCGAGCAGCAGCCGTTCTGCCGGACCCGGGGCGAAGCGGCGCTGCGCCGCCGAAAGGTCGGCCAGGTCCACGCCCCGGGCGCGGGCCTCGGCCTGAGAGGCGGCGAACAGGTCCACCGCGGCGCGGCTGTTCGGGCTGAACAGGCTCTCGTCGGCCAGGCGGGGGTCATAGGCGAACAGGTGGCTGGCGATCAGGTAATTCACCCCGCGGGCGCCGGCCCAGCGCACCAGCTCGGGCAGGTGCAGGACGTTGTCCCGGTCGAGCACGGTTTCGATGCCGATGCGAAAGACCCGGCCCGACCGCTTGCGGGCCGCGACCAGCGAGACGATGGCCCGTTCCACCGGCCGCAGTTGGTGGCCCGTGTCGGCCCCTGCCCCGTCGGGCCCGTCCAGGTCGTCCACGGACAAACAGACCGTGTCCAGCCCGGCGGCGAGCAGGCGGTCCGCTCGAGACTGGTCGAGCAGCAGACCGTTGGACTGGAAACCGATGGTGCCGTCCGCGGGCAGGGCTGTTCGTGCCAGGGCGACCATGGTCTCCAACTCCGGGTGCAGCAGCGGCTCACCCAGGCCGTTGAGCACGAGCGTGCGCACGGTGCCAAGCGCCGGCAGCAGCCGCTCGAACAGGGCCAAATCCATGTCGCCCTCGGCGATACAGCTGCCCTCGGCGAATTTCAGACACATGGGGCAGCGCAGGTTGCAGCGCGTGGTCAGCTCGACGTAGATCTTTTCCGGGTGGGCGGCGGGCATGGTCGGGACGCAGGTAGGGGTGGAATGGAGGCGGACGATGGTACCCGAAACCCTCACCCCCGGCAAGGCCCGCAACAACTCCTTTCTGTGTGGCCGGAATCGTTCGCCTTGTCTATGATCCGGAGAACCGTAACAAGAAACAGCACAGGAGGTGCCCCATGGCCTGGTTCTCACGCTGGAAATCCGCTGACGCCTGCCGGCTGCTGCCCACCCTGGACCCGAAGCAGACCGCCCGCTACCGGCGGTTCCGCCGCCTGCTCGACCACAACCGCGCCGCCCTGACCCTGCAGGCCGACCTGGAGCAGGTCTACTACGACAACCTCCCGTTCACCGCCCAGATGGTGGCGCGCAAGGGGAGCCAACTGCTCTCCGAGGTGGACGGCATGGTCAACGCCCTGGCCGGCATGACCGGCGCGGACTACCAGCCCATGCTGACGGTGCTGGAGGGGATCGCACAAATGATCGAATCAGCCTGGACCGGGCCGCGGCCGGAGACACGGGCCGAACTGGTGCTGCCCCTGGACCGGGTCGACCGCGACCGGCTGGACCTGGCCGGGGCCAAGGCCGCGAACCTCGGCCACGTGCGCAACGCCCTCGGTCTGCGCACCCCGGACGGGTTCGCCGTGACCACCGTGGCCTGCCGCCGCTTTCTCGACGCGACCGGCCTGCGCGCGCGGATCGACCTCCTGCTCGCCGACCTGGAGGACGACGACCCCCAGCGCCTGGCCGCGGTGAGCGAGGAGATCCTCGCCCGGGTCACAGCCGCAGCGGTGCCCGAGGATATCCGCCGGGCCCTGGCCGAGGCGGCCGCGACCCTGGGCGCCGGGCGACTGGCGGTGCGCAGTTCGGCCATCGGCGAGGACGGCGACATCTCTTTCGCCGGCCAGTACACCTCGCTCCTCGGGGTGCAGCCGGACGAACTGGCCGCGGCCTGGCAGCGGGTGATCGCCAGCCTCTACTCGACCCCGGCCCTGTCCTACCGCATGCACCACGGCCTGGACGACCGGGACACGCCCATGGCCGTGCTCGTGCTCGCCATGATCGATCCGCAGGCCAGCGGCGTGCTCTACACCGCGGACCCCACCACCGGCGAGGCGGACAGCCTGCGCATCAGCAGCGTCCGCGGCCTGGGCGATCAGCTGGTGGGCGGCAAGGCCTCGCCGGAGCGGATGTACCGGGTCGCCAAGGACACCCTCGCCCCGGAAACCCTGGCCGGGCCGGGCAGCCCGGCCCCCGCACCGCCGCCCTTCCTCGCCGAACTCGCCCGGCACGGACTGCGCCTGGAGGCGGACGCCGGCCGGCCGCTGGACATCGAGTGGGCCGTGGATTCGTCCGGGGCGCCGGTCATCCTGCAGATGCGGCCCCTGCTCATTCTCCCCGAGGACAAACAGCAGGAGGTCGAAGCCGCCACCGACTACCCCGATCACCCGCTCCTGCTCGAAGGCGGCCGCTGCGCCGCCGGCGGCGTGGCCGCGGGCCGGGTGCGGCTGTTCGACGAGGCGGACCCGGCCGCCATCGACGCGGACACCATCCTCGTGGCCCGCGCCGCCTCCACCGCGCTGACCCCCTGGGCGAGCCGGGTGCGCGGCCTGATCACCGACATCGGCGGCACGGCCAGCCACCTGGCCTCGGTGGCGCGCGAGTTCGGCGTGCCCGCCCTGTTCGACACGCGCACCGCCACCACCACGCTCAACGAGGGCGACGAGATCACCCTGTGGGCGAGCCGGGAGCGGGTCTTCCGGGGCCGGGTCGAACCGCTCCTGGCCCAGGCCCACCGCTTCAAGCGGCCGATCTTTCACACCCCGGCGCACGCGCGGCTGCAGCGGCTGCTCGATGAGATCTCGCCGCTCCACCTCACCGACCCGGATGCGGAGGAGTTCGCTCCGGACCACTGCCGCACCGTGCACGACATCATCCGCTACTGCCACGAGATGTCGGTGCGGCAGATGTTCAACCTGGGCGAGACCATCGGCCGCACCGAGAACGCGGTGCGCCTGCAGGTGAACGTGCCGCTCGTTATCTACGCCCTGGACATGGGCGGCGGCCTGCGCGACGGGCTGACCACCTGCGACACGGTGAGCGTCCACGACGCGACCAGCGTGCCCTTTGTCGCCCTGTGGCGCGGCTTCAGCCACCCGGGCATCAACTGGTCGAGCGCCATCGGCCTGGGCGGCGCCGACTTCCTCTCGCTCATGGCTGCCGGGGCGCGGCCCCAGCAGAACACCCGCCTGGGCGGGGCCAGCTACGCCATCCTGGCCGGCGACTACCTGAACCTGAGCGTGCGCTTCGGTTACCATTTCGCCACCGTGGACGCGCTCTGCGGCGACGAGGTCGAGCACAACTACCTGACCCTCAACTTTGCCGGCGGCGCCGGCGCCTACCACGGCCGCTCCCTGCGCATCCAGTTCCTGGCCGAGGTGCTCGACCGGCTCGGCTTCGACACCGCCATCAAGGGCGACCTGCTCGAGGCCTCGCTCGGCCGGCTGGACCGGCCGTCCCTGGAACCGGTG
>JAGODN010000166.1 GCA_017998195.1 Desulfobulbus sp.
AGCGACATCCTCATGCCGGTGATGGACGGCTTTCAGCTCTGCCGCGAGATCCGCGCCGACCCCCGCCTGCACGACCTGCCCATCCTCATCTACACCGGCACCTACACCAACCCCCAGGACGAGGACCTGGCCCGGCGCTGCGGCGCGGACCGCTTCCTGATGAAGCCGGCCGAGCCGGAACAGCTGCTGGCAATGACCAGGGAGATGGTCGCCCGGGCCGGTCTTTCGCACCCGTCCGCCCCGGCCGAGCCGCCGGAAGAGGAGGTGCTGCTCCTCTACAACGACCGATTGGTGCGCAAGCTGGAGGAGAAGATGCTCCAGCTGCAGGACGAGGTGGTCGCCCGGCAGCGGGCCGAGACCGAGATCCGCCGCCACGCCGAGCGGCTCAAGGCCGTGGTCGAGCTGCTCCAGCAGGGCCACCGGTCACTCGACGCCTTTCTCGAACAGGCCGTGGACAAGGCGGTCCAACTGACCGCCTCCACCATCGGCTTCATCAACCTGTACGACGAACGCTGCCAGGGGTTCAGAAACCCCTGCCTGTCCCGGGAGGTGCCGCCCCAGTGCGAGGTGGCGGACAGCACCGGCTCGTACCATCTCGACCGGGCCGGCCTCTGGGGCGAGGCGGTGCGCCGGCGGGAGCCGGTCCTGGTCAACGATTTCCAGGCCGACCACCCGCAGAGGCGCGGGTTTCCCGAGGGGCACGTGCGCATCGAGCGGTTCCTCACCGTGCCGGTGATCCACCAGGGCAGGGTCCAGGCCGTGGTCGGCGTGGCCAACAAGGGCGCGGACTACGACGCCACCGACACCCTCACCCTGAACCTGCTCATGGAGGCGGTGTGGCAGGCGGTGGAGGCCATGCAGAGCGCCTCGGCCCTGCAGCGCATCGAGTGGCTGCTCGACCCGCAGCGGCCGGTGGGCCGGACCATCGAGCCCCAGCCGTACGGCGACCTGGCCGCACTGAACACCCACGGGCTGATCCGCACCGCGGTGGGCGGGGCGGTGCTCACCGACAGTGTCAGCGACTTTCTCGACCTGCTCGAGACCTCGGCCTCGATTTACGAGAAAAACGGCGACTACGCCCTGCACCTGGTCGCCTCCGGGTGGTGCCGGCTGCTGAACGCGGCCTCGCGCCGCCTCTGCCCGGACGGGGACAACCGCCAGGCCCTGGGCTGCGGCCGCTGGCTCTGCCACGAATCCTGCTGGACCGACACCGCCCGGCGGGTGATCGACAGCGGCCACGGCCTGGACCGGGCGTGCGCGGGCGGGCTGCGCACCTGCGCCGTGCCGGTGCGCGCCGGCGGCACGGTCATCGGCGCCATGGCCTTCTGCTACGGCGACCCGCCCGCCGACCCGGAACAGCGCCGGGAACTGGCGGCCCGCTTCCAGGTGGACGAGGAGGAGCTGCGCCTGTGGGCCGAGGCCTACGAGACCCGGCCGCCGTTCATCATCGACCTGGCCAAGCGGCGGCTGGAGGTGTCGGCTCGCCTGCTCGGCGAGATGGTCGAGCGCCGCCAGGCGGAAGAGGCGCTCCGGGAGAGCGAGCTGCGCTACCGGGCCCTGTTCGAGAACAGCCTGGACGCGGTCCTGCTCACCGTGCCGGACCGGGGCGTGCTCGCCGCCAACCCGGCGGCCTGCCGCATGTTCGGGGGCACCGAAGAGGAACTCCGCGGCCTTGCCCGCGATGAATTTGTCGACACGAGCGACCCGAACTATGCCCGGCTGCTGGCCGAGCGGCGGACGCGCGGCCTGGCCGCGGGCGAGCTGACCCTGCGCCGCACCGACGGCAGCACCTTCCCGGCCGAGGTCTCCTCGGTGATGTTCACCGATTACCGGGGCGAGCCGCGCTCGAGCATGATCATCCACGATATCACCGAGCGCAAACAGTCCGAGGCGGAGCGGGAGAAACTGCGCGGCCAGCTGGCCCAGGCGCAGAAGTTGGAATCGGTGGGACTGTTGGCGGGCGGGGTGGCGCACGATTTCAACAACGCCCTCGGGGTGGTGCTCGGCTACGCGGAGATGGCCCTGAACAGGGTGGACCCGACCTCGCCGGTGCACGAGGCCTTGAGCGAGATCCACAACGCGGCCCAGCGCTCGGCGGAGATCACCCGCCAGCTGCTCGCCTTTGCCCGCCAGCAGACCATCCACCCCCGCGCCCTGTCGATCAACGCCGCCGTGGACGGGATCCGCACCATGCTCGGCCGGCTCATCGGCGAGGATATCGACTTGCGCTGGCAGCCCGGGAGCGACCCCTGGCCGGTGTGGATGGATCCGGGCCAGGTCGACCAGCTGCTCATCAATCTTTGCGTCAACGCCCGCGAGGCCATCACCGGGGTGGGCGCGATCACCATCGCCACCGGCAAGGTCAGCCTCGACCCGGCGACCGGCACGGCCCCGCCCGGCTGCCCGGCCGGGGATTACGTGCTGCTCTCGGTGCAGGACACCGGCAGCGGCATGGACCGGGCGACCAGCGAGCGGATCTTCGAGCCGTTTTTCACCACCAAGGCGCTGGGCAAGGGCACGGGGCTGGGGTTGGCCATCGTCTACGGCATCGTCACCCAGAACAGGGGCTGCATCCAGGTGGACAGCGCTCCCGGAGCGGGCACCACCTTCCGCATCTACCTGCCCCGGTACCCGGGCGACATCGGTCCGGCGGCGGAGGAAGAGCCTCCGGCCACGCCCTCCCGCCGGGGCGAGACCGTACTCGTGGTCGAGGACGACCCGTTCGTGCGCAAGCTCACCCGGCAGATGCTCGAGGAACTGGGCTACACCGCCCTGGAGGCGGCAAGCCCGGCCGAGGGACTGGCCCTGGCGGAGCGGCACCGGCAAACCGTCCGGGTGCTGCTCACCGACGTGATCCTGCCGGAGATGAACGGCCGCGACCTGGCCGCCCGGGTGGCGCAGCTCTGCCCGGACGTCCGCCCGGTGTTCATGTCCGGCTACGCCGCCGGCATCGTCTCCGAGCGGGGGGTGCTGGAGCCGGGGCTGTCGTTTGTGCAGAAACCCTTTTCGGTCCGGGAGTTGGCCGAGGCCCTGGCGCGGGCGCTGGAGCGGCCGTAGCCCGACGATCCCCGCACCGCGGTCGGCCGCCCGGAGACGCTTCGGGATCGAACCAGCGGCCTTATGGATATTTTGAATATCCGTTTTCTTTCCTTTTTTCCTTTATGGAAAAACCTGCGGTTCTGGCCTAAGGAGAGACTGTCAGCGCTGCCCGGCGGCGCACCCGGCCCGGTCGGCGGGGCGCCGGCCCGGCAGGCACCGGTCGATCTGCAAGGGAGGAGGGCGAACCGTGGACTGGAAACGCATCATAGTGGCCATCGACGAGTCACCCCGCTCGACCAGGGCGGTCGAGTACGTGGGCGGCATGCTGGGCCAGCGGCAGGACATCTTTGTCTGTCTGCTGCACATTTATCCGGAACCGCCGCCGGACTGGTACCGCTCCGGCGCCACCCTGGAGGACTACCGCGATGCGCGGGTGGGGGAGGCGGCGGACCTGTTCGCCCGGGCCAAAACCATTCTCGCCGGCCATGGCCTGGCCGCAGCAGCGGTGACCGAAAGGTGCCTGATGGCCGAGGGGAAAACGATCAGCGCGGCCATTCTCGACATGCAGGTCCGGGAGCACTACGGCACCATCGTGGTGGGCAAGCGCGGCATTCCCAAGGCCGAGGAATTCCTCTTCGGCTCCATTTCCAGCGCCCTGGTCCACACCGGCCGGGACGTCGCCGTCTGGGTGGTCGGCTGAGATGGCCGCCAGCCACGACCCGACGATTCTGCCGCCGGCCATCGCCGCGACCCTGCGGGACCACCGGGTCACCCGCAGTCTGCGGCGCCGGCCGCGGGTGTACACGGACACCACGGATTTCACCGCCATCGACTACGGCGACGTCCTTCTGGTGGAGGACCGGTACTTTCTGGTCACCGCCTACACCAAGGAGGGGCGGTTCGGGGTCGACGAGCAGGTCAAGCAGTGGGTGCCCAAGGTGGAGGATCTCGCCAGCGGCGCGTCGTACATTGTCAAGCTGGTGTTTTACGAGACCTTTGACGTCAGCCTGGGCGGCTACACCATCCCCTGCTACCGCAGCCCGGAAAAGGAGGCGCGCATCCTCGAGCTTGTCCGCGGCCGGCCGCATTTCATGCAGGGGGAACTGCTGCTCGACGAGGCGGGCAACCTGGTGCGGGTGATCGAGCCGGTGGACGGCAACCGGCTGGACAAGGTCATCCAGCGCAGCCGGCTGTCCCACGAAGAGTATTTGTTCACCGAACTCCCGGATGTGCTCGCCCGCTTCCTGCCGGCCATGGCTGCGATCGGCTTTCTCCACGAACAGGGATTCCGCCACGGCGATATCCGGCGCGACCACGTGTTTGTCGAGCGGACCACCGGTGAGTTGTACTGGATCGATTTCGATTACGACTTCCACCTGCCGGAGCGGCCGTTCGCCCTCGACCTGTTCGAACTGGGCAACATCCTCACCTACCTGGTGGGCCGGGGGGACCACACCCCGAGGACCGTCCAGGATGATGTCACCCTGGGCCCGGTGGTGCTGGACAGGATCACCCCGGCCGATTTCGGCCTGGTCACCCGGAACAGGATCGTCAACCTGCGCAAGATCTTTCCGTACGTGCCCGAACGACTGAACAGCGTGCTGCTGCACTTCTCCGCGGCCACGGAGGTGTTCTACGACACGGTCGGGGAACTCTGCGAGGATGTCGGCGCGGCCCTCGCCGACCTGGCGCCTCAGGCGGGTCAGTCCACCAGGTAGTATTCCACCGTGCTCACCACCCGCACCCGCTTCAGGTGCTGGGTATTGGTGTCCCGGTCCTGGATGGTGAACAGCCCCTGGCTGGCGGTGCGGATCCTGCCCAGGCGGCTCTCCGAGTCGCGGGCGAACTTGTCCGCCACCTCGCGGGCGTTGCGGGTGGCCTCCTCGATCATGGCCGGCTTGATCGCGTTGAGCCCGGAGAAGAGGAACTCCGGCCGGCCGCCGTACTCCTCGCCGCTGAGCGCTATCCCCTGCTTGCCCAACTCGACCAGGTCGGCCATGGCCGCGCGCACCCGGTCCACCCGGCTCGAATAGACGGTGAGGGTGGAGGTGCCCACGTAGCGGAATTCGGCCCGGCCGGCGTCGTTGTAGGACTGTGCCTGGCGGTCGATGATGGCCGGCGCGGCGGCGGTGATCTCCTCCCGGGGGAAACCGGCGCGCACGAGAAAGTCGGTGACCAGTGCGTTTTTGCGCTGCAGGCTGGTATACAGGGCGCCCAGGTCGTTGGCCGCCTCGCTGAAGCGGATCGGCCAGACCGCCACGTCGGCGGCCACCTCGCGTTCGGCCAGCCCCTTGACGGTGACGGTCCGCTCCAGGGCGCGGAAGCGCTCGACCCCTTGGGCCAGCTGAAAGCCCAGCGCGGCCAGGCCAAGGGCGATGCACACGCCGAGCAGGAGGGCGGAAAACGATGCGTTGGTGTTCATGGCTGGTGCCTCCGGGTTGATGGGTGGTGACGGGCGGGTTTGTTTCCTGGACCCGATCGGCGCGGATGCGGTTCCGGGCTGGGTTGGTTTTTGTGGTGGGCGCGTTCCGGTCGCGCCCTTTTTTGCGGACAGGGGAGCGCTCGTGCAGGCAGGCAGGAGGGGGAACACAGGGCCGTGCATCGTCTGCGGCGCCGGCCCGGTCGGGCTTTTCGCCACCATCGACGGCCTGCGCTACCACCGCTGCACCCTGTGCCAGGCCACCTTTCTCGATCCGGGCCAGCGGCTCTGCCGCGCCGACGAGCACCGGCGCTACCGCCTGCACGAGAACGACCCCGCCGACCCGGGCTACCGCCGGTTTCTCGCCCGGCTGGGCACGCCGCTCGTGAAGCGATTGCAGCCGGGATCCTCCGGGTTGGACTACGGCTGCGGACCGGAGCCGGTGCTGGCCGGGATGCTGGCCGAGGCCGGCCACCGGGTGCGGGTGTATGACCCGCTGTTCTTTCCGGACCGCGCCCCGCTTGCCGACTCGTACGACTTCATCACCTGCACCGAGGTGC
>JAGODN010000167.1 GCA_017998195.1 Desulfobulbus sp.
GAACGATGTCCGCCTGGCCGAGGAGCTGTATCACAAGAGGGCTTCCAAGCGGGTCGACGACTTCCTCATCAACGAGGTCAAGCCGCTCATGGCCGAACTGGCCGCTGTCTCCAAGGACGAGAAGGAATTCGAGCGGTTCCTGTGGGCACGGCACGCCGGCGAGGCGAACGAATCCCTGCGCCTGCGCAACCCGACTGCGGACGAGCTGCGCGAGATGAAGCGCGAGGCCCTGCAACGGCGCAACGCCCTGGCCGAGATGGACACCGTCAAGGCATTCCTTGCCAAGGAGCGCGAAATCGCCGCTGCCAAGCATGACGTGGAAACCGGTGAGGCTGACGACTCCCTGCTCATGGTGCTCAACCAGGAGATGGGCGAGGTCAAGGCGGACCCGGTCGTGCAGGAGTACGAGCGAGCACGGGCACGGCATGAAGGATTGAAGAAGGTGCAGCCCTTCGAGGGCGACAATACCTGGCTCTCGGGCATGAAGACGGACAAGGCGGACGAGTTCCTGCTTGGCCTGCCGGCCGACCGCCGCGCTGTCTACGCCGACATTGCCCGCAAGTGGGACGCGCTCATCCAGCGAACCAGGGAGACACTGGTCGAGTATGAGCTTGAGGACCAGGAGACGATTGACTCCTGGGCGAACGCCTTCCAGCACTATGTCCCGCTCAACCGCGAGGACATGGACGGCGGCAAGGGCATCGGCCAGGGCTTTTCAGTCAAAGGATCATCGACCAAAGGCCGCGTCGGCAGCCACCGGGCGGTCAGCAACATCCTCGCCAACATCGTCCTGCAGCGCGAGCGGGCCATTGTCCGCGGCGAGAAGGCGGCAATCTCCAGGGCACTGCACGGACTGGCAACGGCCAACCCGAACAAGGATTTCTGGTCCATCGAGATCCCGCCGACCGAGCGCACCGTTGACCCGGTGACCGGCATGGTCATCAACAAGGCGGACATGGGCTACAAGAACAAGCCCAATGTGGTCGTGAACCGCTTTATCAACGAGCGAGGCAAGATCGAAGAGCGGGCCGTGGTGTTCGAGGCAAACAATAAGCGGGCCGTGCGCATGGCCGAAGCCTTGAAGAATCTGGACACGCAAGATCTCGGCGCCATCCTCGGCGCGTCGGCCAAGATCACCCGGTTCTTCAGCGCGATGAACACGCAGTACAACGTGGTGTTTGGCCCGGTCAACCTGGTGCGTGACGCTCAGGCGGCCGTGCTCAACCTGTCCACCACCCCGCTCAAGGACAAGAAGGCGGCCGTGGTCCGGCGCATTGCCGGCATCATCCCCAGCCTCTACAAGGCGGTGCGGGCCGAGAACGCCGGCCGGCCGCTGCAAACCGAGATCGCCAAGGCCTGGCGCGAGATGCAGCTGGAAGGCGGCACCACCGGGTTCCGCGATATGTTCGCTGACTCGAACGAGCGGGCCGAACGGCTGCGGGCCGACATTCTGCAGATCAAAAAGGGCAAGGCGCTGCAATCCCTCTACGCCATGCGCCAGTGGGTGAGCGACTACAACGACATGCTCGAGAACTCGACCCGGCTGGCGGTCTACATGGAAGCCAGGGCGGGCGGTATCAGCAGGAAGCGGGCCGCGCAGCTGGCCAAGGACGTGACCCTCAACTTCAACCGCAAGGGGCAGGTGGCCACGCAGGCGGGGGCCATGTACGCCTTCTTCAACGCGGCAGCGCAGGGCACGGAAAAGATGTACCGCACCCTGACCGGGCCGGCTGGCAAGAAGATCATCACCGGCGGCCTGCTGCTCGGCGCGGCACAGACCATGCTCCTGGCCGCGGCCGGGTTCGAGGACGACGAGCCGCCCGAGTTCATCCGCGAGCGGAACCTGATCATCCCCATCGGCGACAAGAAGTACCTGACCGTGCCCATGCCGCTCGGCTTCCACGTGATCCCCAACCTCACCCGGGTACCGTCCGAGTGGGCGCTGCGCGGGTTCAAAGAGCCGGGCAAGGCGGCGACGGAGTTGATCGCCATCTTCGCCGAGGCGTTCAACCCACTCGGCAACGCCGGCTTCTCGCTGCAGAGCCTGGCGCCGACGCCCATGGATCCGTTTATCGCCCTGGGCGAGAACAAGGACTGGACCGGCCGCCCCATCGCCAAGCAGGATTTCAACTCGCTCAAACCCACCCCGGGGCATACCCGGGCTCGGGACACGGCCAGCTGGCCATCGGAGATCGTTTCCAGGGGCTTAAACCTACTGACCGGCGGCAACGAGTATGTGCCGGGGATGCTCTCGCCCACCCCGGACCAGATCGATTACCTGGTCGGCCAAGTGACCGGCGGCGTCGGCCGGGAGACCGGCAAGTTGTTGAACACCGGACGGGCACTGGCCAGGGGCGAGGATGCACCGGCCTACCGGATACCGTTTGTCGGCCGCTTCTACGGCAACTCGAACGATGTTTCCGGCGTCGCCTCCCGCTACTACGACAACCTCAAGCGCTTCAACCGGCTTGACCTGGAGATGGACGGCATTCGCGAGGACGGCGGCGACGTTCGGGCCTTCATCGCGGCGAACCCGGCGGTCAGAGGTATCCGCTTGTCCGAAACAACCTACCGCCAGTTGCAGAAGATGCAGCGGACCAAGCGGTACCTGTTGGAGCGTGACGCGCCGCGCGAGCGCATTGTCGAGATGGACCGGCGGATCACTGACCTGATGCGCAATTTCAACAATCGCGTCGCGAGTATTTGAACTTGCGAGTTTGTAGAGCACAAGGTAAAGTACAATTGTTCCGCCCATCTTGACGGCCCCGCCCGATTGAGGGCACGCTATCGGAGCCCGGAGCCCCAGGATATTCCTGCGGTTTCCGGGCTTTTTTATTTCCAGAGTTTCTTGAGGAGGAAACACGCATGGAAAAGAGAGCAATCGCCCTGTTGTCCGCTATCGCGATCCTGCTGACCATGACCGGCTGCAGCAGCATGGAGAAGAGGATACAGCAGTATCAGGCTTACACGGACGCGATCAAGGCACAGAACGAAATCCAGAAGGAGGCCAAGCCCATCGTCGATATGTCCTTTGTGGATTCTGGTGGCAAGCCGATGAAACTGACCGTCAACCTGCCGGTGCAGCTCCAGCGGGTAGAGCAGATCAAGGATGACGAATGGATTGCGTTCTGGGGGAACATGGCTCCGGCCATGATCAGCACCGGTGGCAACCTGGCCGGGAACTGGCTGAACGGCTACTACAGCTCCAAGAAGGACAAGTACATGTGGAAGGCCATTGGCGAGAGCATCGGCGGCGGCATGAGCATCGACAGCGGCGGCGGCGACATCAAGCTGTCCGGGGCAGGGAACAACGTCAAGATGGACGGCAAGACCGGAGGCAGTATGTCCTTCAACGGCATGAACTTCAACGGTGCCGAGGGCGAGAGTTCGGCCAGTTATGGCAACCAGACTACTGCCCCGGCCGTGGTGGAGGAAGAGCCACTGCTTGAGGAAGAGCTACCGGAAGGCGAGGGGCCGGATGGTGAATTCGTTCCCACGGAGCCTCCGGCATCGTTCGATAACGAGCCGGTGGACATCCCCGTGGTCCCGGCCGGAGATGAATGAAACTTCTCTTTGCCCTGATACTGCTGCTGGCGCTCTCCGCCTGCTCCCCCATGCCGGGGAAGTATGGATTCATCAACGGGGTTGAGCGCGAGCACTCGCTGGAAGAGATGACCATAGACATCAAGACGGGCAATATCTTCTGGGTCTCCTGGCAATGCAATAAGGAAGACTGGAGGCAAGGGGATGGCCTCAGCACCATCCTTTGGTTCCCCTTCACACTTGGCCTGCGCGGCGGTTGTATTTGGGTCGGCGGGTATTCACCGGGAAAGATCGATTTCTGCCATGGGTACTCGACGCCCTACCAGCTTGAGCACGAAAAGTTGCACTGCCGGGGGTATGCTGATCACCTCCTGCTCCGGTTCTAACGAAATGGAGATTGAATGAAGCCAGAGTACAAGACCACCGAGCTATGGGCCGTCGGCGTAGCCGCGGCCCTGTGGATCATTGACAAGTGGGTTGGGACGAACGTCCTCGACACCCTTGCCGACGGGCAGACCCTCACCGAGGCCAAAGTGCAGGTAGCGGCCATTGCTGCCTCTCTGCGGGAGGCCACAGGGTCAGACAGTGGGCTGTTGATCTACGCGGCCATGGCGGTCTACTTCGGCCGCAAGGTCGAGAAGGTGGTGGCCATCTGGAAGGGGGCGCGGGCTGAGTAATGGAGGGCCTGCAGGAGCCTGTGGCCATCAAAGGATTGCTCTACCTGCTTGGTCTGTTGGGAACCGCGATCGGGGCCAGCTGGTCCACGGCTTGGCTGTTATCCACCAGGTACTCATCCCTCCTGTCCCGGGTATCCGCCATCGAGGCGGAGGAGGTGGACCACGATGCTGCCTTGAGGGAGCTTCGAGGTGCGATCCGCCTAGAAACGCAGGAGGCCATCACCGCGGCGCTCAAGGATCTCATCATCCAGAGCAACCGGGAGATGGCAGCCCTGCGTACCGGGGTTGCCTTGATCAATGATCGGCTCGTGCACGTGCAGAACGACGTCAAGGAACTCAAGGGTCGGGTGGACCGCCGGGCACCAGAGGAGCAGACATACTGCCCCTTCCCACACCCCCTGCGGAGAGAAGAGGACCTGAATGCTGAAGGATATTGAACTGCGGCCCGGCGACGTCCTCTGTGTCCGCGGCGACATGCCCGTGGTCAGCGCTGGCATCCGGTTGGTTGAGTGGTTTTTGAGCAAAGACGGCGAGGCGACCTATGGCCACACGGCCATCGTCGGAACCGAGGGCGGCGCCCTGCTTGATACCCTCTGGCGCGTCCGCTGGTCGCACATCGACCGATACGCTGGCCAGCAAATGATCATCGCAAGGCCAACGCACACTCTGCGCGGTATCGTGATCGACGAGGCGGCCAAGAGGATGGCGCTCAAGATGATCAGTGCGGCCGACCATGGTCGCATCTATCCGCTACACCGTATCCCCCTGCACCTGTTCTGGCCGTTGCCGAAGTTCCTTTCCGCCGGACGGCAAAAAGTCTGCAGCGAGCGCGGAGCATGGTGTTGCTGCATCCTTGGCGCCATGGACGAGCCATGGGCAGGCATTACCCCGGACGACCTGGCCGATCGGTTCAGGCGCTGGCACAATTTCACCGTCATTTTCGAGGGCCACTGGCCCGGAACCAACACCTAAGAGGACAACACCATGCCTGTAGTCTATTCGGTAGCAGTGAAAAATGCGCGGATGACCGCCGTGATGAACGAGATCGGTTCCACTGGCAAGATCAAAGTGCTGAACGCCGAGGACACTGTCCTGGCATCGATCCCACTGGCCAACCCTCCCGGCACTGTCTCGGGCGGTGTCATGACGGTTGATTGTGACCCAGCGATCAGCGACACCAGCGCGGACGCCAGTGGCATCGCCAGCAAGGCGGTTATAACGGATGGGAGCGACACCGTCGTCGTCTCCGGATTGACGGTCACCGCGACCGGTGATGGCGGGGATGTGCAATTCGATAATGTGAACTTCGCCGCGGGGCAGACCGTCTTGATCACTGCGGGCGCCATCACACACGCGTAGTACGCATTTAGGGGGACAGGAAAGATGTCAGTACCAATCATCTACAAGAGCACGGACACAGGTGCCCCGGTTGTGGCGGGCAATGATCGGACCTGCGCGGTCAATATGCTGAACAAGTGCCTTGTTACCGGGTATGGGGACAAGGCGGCGGCAGGCTGGACCATGCCGTTTGTCAATGCCGAGGGCACCATCGCCGCCTTCAGGAACAGCACGACCACAGGCACGGGGTTTTTTCTCAAGATAGATCAAACCGTACACGCAACCTACACCTATCAGTTTAAGGTCAATGCCTTTGAGGCGATGAGTTCTGAAGTTGACGGGACTCTCCCTTTTGGAGAGCTAAGCTACAGTACAAACACAAGCAACACCCCCAATTCAACAGCACGGCCTTGGCAGGTTGTGGCCAATGAAAACTGGGCTTTTGTTAATTTCATGCCT
>JAGODN010000168.1 GCA_017998195.1 Desulfobulbus sp.
GTCGTCCACCAGGAGGATGTGCAGGCCCCGCACGACCGGTGCCTGCGTCTCCTTCGCGACCGCGGCAGGCGCCTCGGCCGGCCGCAGGGGCAGAGTGCAGTGAAAGCTGCTGCCGGTGCCCAGCCGGCTCTCCGCCCGGATCTCACCGCCCATGAGCGCCACCAGCTGTCGGCAGATGAAAAGCCCCAGGCCGGTGCCGCCGTGGCTGCGGGTGAGCGAATTGTCCGCCTGCTCGAACCGCTCGAAGATGCGGTCCAGCTGTTCGGCCGGGATGCCCGGGCCGGTGTCCGTGACCGTCAGCTGCAGCAGCGGTTGGCCGCCCCCATCCTGCCGGTCCGCGCGCAGATGTACCGAGCCGGCGGGGGTGAACTTGATGGCGTTGTTCACCAGGTTGAGGAGTACCTGGCGCAACCGCAACTCGTCGCCGACCATCCAGGCGGGCAGGTCCGGGGCCAGCTCCACGTCCAGGGCGATTCCCTTGTCCGCGGCCGGCGCGCCCAGGGTGGCGACCACGCCGTCGAGCAGGGGACCCAGGGCAAAGGGGGCCGGGTTGAGCTGCACCCGGCCGGCCTCGATGCGGCTGAGGTCGAGGATGTCGTTGAGCAGGCCGAGCAGGTTCTCGGCGGAGCGGAGGACAATGGCCAGCAAATGCTGGCGCCGGTCGTGATCCATCTCCTCCAGGGCGAGCCGGCTCATGCCGAGGATGGCGTTCATGGGCGTGCGGATCTCGTGGCTCATGTTGGCCAGGAACTGGGACTTGGCCCGGCTGGCTGCCTCGGCCGCGTTCCGGGCCTGTTCGAGGTCGCGGGTCCGCTCCTGCAGTCGGGCCATCATGGCGTTGAAATCCAGGGTCATGGCGGCCACCTCGTCCGGCGGCGCGCCCCGGGCCGGCTCGGGCAGGCGGGTGCCGAGGTCGCCGCCGTCGCGGGTGACCGCGCGCAGGGCCTGGCTCAGGCCGAGGATCGGGTCGAACACCCGATGCTTGAGCAGGTGAAAGAGCAGCAGGGCGATGAGCAGGGAGGCAAGCAGCGGCAGCAGGCCGCCGAGAAGCACGGCGGAGCGGTGGCGGAAGAAGTGCTCCTCGTCAACCGCCACTCCCAGGTGGCCGATCACTGCGCCCCGGTGGTCGGTGAGCGGGCGGGTGGCGGCGTGATGCGGCCGCCCGTCGAGAAACACCCGGCCGCCGTCGCCATCGGCGGGCAGAACCGCGTTGGCCACGCTGGTGAGCACCGGTCGCCGGTGCCGGTCGAAGAAACCCACCTCGGCCTCGGCGAGCTGGCGCATGGTGCGGAGCAGCTCTGTCTGGCCGGGGATGAAACGGACGAGCACGATTCGGCCGTACGGGTCGCCGGAGTCGTGCACCAGGCTGATGCTGGTCAGGTAGACGAGGGTGGCTGCGGCCGGGTCAGCGCCAGGGGGCGCTTCGCTCCGGTGGGCGAGGACCGGGTTGGTGAGCGTGCCCACGCCGTTCCAGTCAACGGGCAGGGCGAGCAGGCCCCGGCAGCCGTCCGGGGCGGTGATCCGTCCCTCCCGGGGGTAGGTGGCCACCAGGCGCCCCTGTTCGTCGGCGAGCAGGACCATGTCCAGTCGGTGCAGGGCGGCCAGGTCCTTGACCATGACGTTGAGGGCGTCGATGTTGCCGTAGTCGAGGAAGTCGCAGAATTTTTGGTTCTGCTCGCGGACGATGTCGCTGATGATCCGGCCTTCCTCCACCCGGCTGTGGTGCAGAGTGAACACCAGGTTGAGTTTGCCGCGGGTGTCGGTCTGCAGGTGGGCGAGCAGTTGGTCGTCCAGGCGGAGATAGAGGTGGGCCGCGTTGGCGACCATGGCCGTGACCAGCAGCGCGAATCCGGCCACGATCAGGCGGATGATCCGTCGCGGCCGCTCCGTTGTCGTCCGTTGGCCGTCGGTCTCAGTCACGGTCGGCCGTCTCCGGCAGGTCGAGTCCCGGACCCGGGGTGCGCTGCTCCACCGGCAACCGTTCGGCCTGCCAGCGCTCCATGCCGCCGCGGAGCACGCCGGCCACCTTGTACCCCTTGCGGGTGAGGAATTTGGCCGCGGCCGGCGACTGCTTCATGGCCCAGTCGCTGATGATGAGGGTGCGGTCCGCGGGCAGGGCGGGGTAGCGTTCGCCCAGGTGGACCAGGGGGCAATGGCGGGCGCCGGCGATGAACGAGGCGTCCCGCTGGAAGTCCTTGGGCCGCACGTCGAGCAGGAAATACGCCGGGTCGCGCAGCAGCTCCCGCACCCGGTGCGGTTCCAGCCGGGTGACCGGGATGCGCTGGTACTCCGGGTCCACGGTCATGGGATAGTTGAACCGGCGCCATTCCGGGATGCCGCCGATGAAGGTGTACACCCGGCTGTAGCCTCGCTGGGCCGCCAGACCGGCGGCGCGCACGCTGTAGGGTCAGCGCACGCCCATGCAGTAGAAGATCAGCGACCGGTCTTTCTCCCGGGGCAGCAGGTCGCTGTCCGCCAGTGCGGTGACCGGGATATTGATCGAGCCGGGAATGTGCTGCATGTCGAACTCGATCCGGCTGAGCACATGGACAAGCAGGGCGCCGTCCTCCTCGACCATTTCCCGCACCTCCGGGGCGGTGAGATCGCGCACCTGGTTGGCCCGCGCCGGCGGCGCGACCAGGAGTAGACAGGCCAGGACGAGCATGAGGACGAATCGGTCCATGGGGTTTCCTCCGAACGGACAGGGGCAGCGGGGACGAACGGTCGTGGCGGGTGTGCCCGCGGACGGGCGCAGCCACCCTCATTGACGCACATCGCACCGCTGCCTGTCAAATTTTTCCAGGGGGCCGGGGCGGTGCCGGCGATTGTCTGGCGGGGGAAATCAATGCCGCCGCGCAGGGGCAGGGGCGGCCGGCCGGCTCAGGGGCCGGCCGCGGGCGGATCATTCGCTGAACAGGTGGTAGAAGATGTCGGACATGTAGACCACGCCGATGAGTTTGCCGCCCTCGACCACGGACAGCCGGCGGACCCGGTTGCGCATCATTCGGTCGACGATGGCCATGAGCGGTTCGTCCGGGGGGATGCTGAGCACGTCCGGGTTCATGATCTGGTGCACCTTCTTCGCCTTGACCGCCTGGACAAAGCCGTCGAGTTCGCCGCTCCAGGTCAGGTCGGCGTCCTCCGCCGCGAACAGGAGGGAGAAGGGGCGCAGGTGGTAGAGCACGTAGTGCATGCTGATGGTGCCGACCAGGGCGTGGTCGTCGTCCACCACCATCAGGCTGATGGTCTTGTGGCCGGTGGGCCGGACCTTGGCGTTGAGGATTTTCCTGATCGCCAGCTCCACCGTGGCGTCCCGGTGGATGGTGTCGAAATTCTTGGTCATCAGGTCTCTGGCGTAGAGTTGCATGAGCGGTCCTCCTGTGCGGTGCCGTGAAGGGGAGACCTCCGTCTCTTGTCCGGCGGAGGATGGGGGCCGAAGGTCGGCGAACAGTCTGAAAAGAATCGGAAACCATACTAAAAACTTTCCACCGCGTTTATCAAGTTCTTTGCACGCCGCGATTTGGTCGAAACCCGGCCGCACCCGTCTGCAAACACCTGCCCGACAAGGGTTCCGGGAGGTTTGGCCGCGGCTTCAGGAACCGTTTGACAAGCGCCTCAATTGGTGTAAAAGGAGTGGGAAAATTCCTCGCCGGGGCAACCATCCTGCCGATTTTCTTCCAGGAGTCGGTCGCCCCCAGAACCGCAGGAGGTAGCCTTTGTACGGGTTCGAAGCCATTTCCCACCACAACGGCTGGGTCTCCGCCGCAACCGGGGCCTGTATCGTCTTTGCCGGGCTGGCCACCCTTTCCTTCCTCATCTCCCAATTGTACAAACTGGTCAATCTCATCGACCGCCCCCCCAAGGTGACCGTCACCGTGGCCCCGCCGGAGAAACCGGTGGCGCCGCCGCCCACCCCGGAGGATCCCCTGAACCTCGAACGGACGGTGGAGCGCTACCTGCCCTTGGTCGAAGAACTGGACGCCGAGTTCGTCCTGGCGGACCTGTACGTGCTCGCCAGGAAATACCACCTGCCCCATGTCCACCTGTCCATTCGCACCCTGGTGGAGGCCGGCAGGCTGGAGCCGATGGGTGACGGTGTGTTCCGCTTTACGGCCTAAACCGGCCCGTCCGGGCTGAGAGCAACGAGGGGAAATAATGGATCTTTTTCTGCAGTTTCTAGGCAACACCGGCTTCGGCCTGGCTGACTGGCGCAACCTGGTCATGATCGTGGTGGGCGCGTGTTTCGTCTACCTGGCCATTGCCAAGAAGTACGAGCCGCTGCTGCTGCTGCCCATCGGCTTCGGCATCATCCTCGGCAACATCCCCTTCTTCAAGGGGTTCGGCATCGGCATCTACGAGGCCAACAGCGTCCTGCATTACCTCTATTTCGGGGTGACCAGCGGCCTCTACCCCTCGATCATCTTCCTCGGCCTGGGGGCGATGACCGACTTTTCCTTCCTGCTCGCCAACCCCAAGCTGATGATGCTCGGCGCCGCGGCCCAGATGGGCATCTTCTTCACCTACCTGAGCGCCCTGGCCCTGGGCTTCACCCCGCACGAGGCCTCGTCCATCGGCATCATCGGCGGCGCCGACGGGCCCACCTCGATCTTCCTCACCGCCAAGCTGGCGCCGCACCTCATCGGCCCGGTGGCCATCGCCGCCTACTCCTACATGGCGCTCATCCCGATCATCCAGCCGCCGATCATGCGGCTGTTGATCACCAAGAAGGAGATGCGCATCCGCATGCCGGAGATGCGCCAGGTGTCGCGCAAGGAACTGGTGATCTTCCCGGTGGTCGGCATGATCCTCTGCACCTTCCTGGCCCCGGCCTCCATCCCCCTGCTCGGTCCCTTCTTCTTCGGCAACATCCTCAAGGAAAGCGGCGTGGTCGACCGGCTGGCCAACACCGCCCGCAACGCCATCATCGACACCGCCACCATCTTCGTCGGCCTGACCGTGGGCGCTTCCACCCAGGGCGACGTGTTCCTCAACCCCAAGTCGGTGGGCATCTTCGCCCTGGGCGCGGTGGCCTTCAGCATCGCCACCGCCTCGGGTCTGTTGTTCGCCAAGTTCATGAACCTGTTCCTGAAACAAAAGATCAACCCGCTCCTGGGTGCGGCCGGGGTGTCGGCGGTACCCGGTTCGGCCCGCGAGGTGCACGTCATGGGCCAGCACGCGGACCCCACCAACTTCCTGCTCATGCACGCCATGGCCTGCAACTCGTCCGGGGTCATCGGCTCGGCGGTGTGCGCCGGTATCCTCTGGAGTTTCCTCATGGGATGATGCCTGCGGACGATCGCAGCAAGCTCAGCCAGGGGCGGTCGGCACAGTTCCGGCCGCCTTTTTTTGCGCCGTCGGTTCGGCCGGAGTTCTGTCAAAGTGTTTGAACCCGGCCTTTTTTTCCAGTAAAAGAAGCGGTGAACAGTTCGCCGATGGGAATGAGAATCCTCCCCGTCGGCCGCCTTCCTGCCCCCTCGGGCAGGACCGGCCCCGGCGACCGGGGGGCGAACAACGAGGGATGATCGTCAACAGCGAATCCGCCTGCGGCCCTGTCGCGGCCCGCGGCGGCTTCCATCACGAGGTGACACGCATGGATACGCAATACCAGGCAACGCTCGAGACACTGGAGAGGCTGCGCGAGGAATCGGTCGCCGCCGGCGGCGAACAGCAGATGGCGGCGCAGCACCGCAAGGGCAAACTCACCGCCCGGGAGCGGCTCGGCCTGCTCCTCGACACCGGCTCGTTCGAGGAGTTCGACGTGCTCAAGGGCAGCCGGGGCGGCAGTCTCGGCCAGGAGAAGAGCTACCTCGGCGACGGTGTGATCACCGGCCACGGCAACATCGACGGCCGCGAGGTGTTCGTGTTCAGCCAGGACTTCACCGTCATCGGCGGCAGCCTGGGTGAGGCCCATGCCCAGAAGATCTGCAAGGTCATGGACCTGGCGGTCAAGGTGGGCGCGCCGATCATCGGCCTCAACGACTCGGGCGGGGCGCGCATCCAGGAGGGCGTGGACG
>JAGODN010000169.1 GCA_017998195.1 Desulfobulbus sp.
GCGCCGCGGCTGCCCGGAGGCCAGCGGCCCGACCTTGCGGTCGAGCATGTCGCAGAGCAGCTCGACGATCTCCAGGTTCCGCTTCTCGTTGTGGCCGCCGATGTTGTACGACTCGCCCACCCGGCCTTCAGTGAGCACGCGCACGATGGCCTCGCAATGGTCCTCCACGTACAGCCAGTCGCGCACGTTGCCGCCGTCGCCGTACACCGGCAGCGGCCGGCCGTGCAGGCCGTTGTTGAGCATGAGCGGGATGAGCTTCTCCGGGAACTGGTAGGGCCCGTAGTTGTTCGAGCAGTTGGTGATCAGCACCGGCAGGCCGTAAGTGTGGCAGTAGGCCCGCACCAGGTGATCGGAGCTGGCCTTGGAGGCCGAGTAGGGCGAGCGCGGATCGTAGGGGGTGGTTTCGCTGAACAGCCCGGTCGGCCCGAGCGAGCCGAACACCTCGTCCGTGCTCACGTGCAGGAAGCGGTGACCGGTGGTCGCCGCATCGGCCGGCCAGCTCCGCCGCGCCGCCTCGAGCAGGGTGAAGGTGCCGTGGATGTTGGTGCGGATGAAGGCGTCCGGGTCGTCGATGGAGCGGTCCACGTGCGACTCGGCGGCGAAATGGACCACCGTGTCGATGCGCTCGCGCGCGAACAGCTCCGTGACCAGGTCGCGGTCGCAGATGTCGCCGCGCACGAAGGTGTACTGCGGGTGGTCGGCCACCTCGCGCAGGTTGTCCAGGTTGCCGGCATAGGTGAGCTTGTCCAGGTTGATTACCCGCCAGCCGGGCCGGTCGGCGAGCAGCAAACGGACGAAGTTGGCGCCGATGAAGCCGCAGCCGCCGGTCACCAGTAGGGTTTTTTCCATAACAGTCCCTCGCGCGGATCGAAGCCCCGGCCCCTTGCCGGGCCGGCCCGACTGCGCCGTTTGTCAGAATGGTCGCCGCGACCTGCCCCGGGCCCTGCCCGGAACGCGCCTCGCTCCCACCCATTTTCTTGACTTTGCAAACTTTTTCCGGAGCGGACAACCCGCGCCGGAAGCGCCGTTACTATAGAGGCCCGCACCCGTTCTGTCAAACAGGAAGGCGCCCCCGCCGGCAAAAGCGCCCCCGGCCGGCCCGGTCGTCGGCCGCCCCGCCATCCGTGGTCCGGCACCCGCTTATCGTGGACAAACCGGCGACCATCAGGTATATGCTACGACAGTCTTTTTTGCGCCAACCCCAGAACGCCGGCCCCGGCCGAAGCGGCGAAACTCCGATGAAACTGCCCTTTTTCAGACTGATGCTCCTCTGCGGGCTGCTCCTGTTCGTGACCGGCGGGCCGGCATCCGCCGCCGACCAGGACCCGGCGATCAAGGACATCATCGTCACCACCTCGGAGAGCGACCTGCTCCTCTTCGCCACGGTGCGCAACGCCTTCACCGAGGAGATGCTCGCCGGCGTCCGCCAGGGACTGCCGGTGGTGTTCACCTTCCACCTGGAACTGGTCAAGGCGCGCAAGCACTGGCTCGACATCACCCTGGTGGAATCCACCGTCACCCACACCCTCGGTTGGGACGAGAGGGCCCAGGTGTACCGGGTCGCCTTCTCCGAGGATGAGGGCCGGGTCGAAACCACCGCCTCGCTGGACGAGGCCTGCCAGCTGATGACCGAACTCAACGGCGTCAAGGTCATCGCCCTCGACCAACTGGTCCCCGACGCCCCCTACGCCATTCACTTCAAGGTCACCCTGAAGAAGGGCTCCCTGCCGCTGGGTCTTGGCAGCATCGCTCCGGCCGCGGTCTGGGGCGACTTCGAGACCGACTGGCGGACCATCGAATTCCGCTACTGATCCCCTCCCCAGCGGGCGGCGCCATGCTCACCCCGGAACAGCGCAAACGCAAGCAGCGGCTCATCCGGGTGGTGATCGCCTTCTGCCTGCTGCTCATCCCGGCGCTCGCCTACCTGCAGCGCGGTCTGCTCGGCGCGGACCTCAACCTGCCGGTGAGCAGCACCATCCTCATCTTCGCCCTGATCAACATCAACGGGCTGCTCCTGCTGCTCATGCTCTACCTGGTGCTGCGCAACCTGGTGGAGCTGATCTTCGAACGCAACCAGAAGATCATGGGCTCGCGCCTGCGAACCCGCCTGGTCATCTCCTTTGTCAGCCTGTCGCTGGTGCCCACCGGCATCCTGTTCGTCATCGCCCTGCGCTTCGTCTCCACCTCCATGGACTACTGGTTCAACACCAACGTGGACGAGGCCCTGGAGGCGGCCCACCGGCTGGCCCAGTCCGCCCTGCACGAGACCGGCCGGCAGGCCGAACTGGTCGGCCGTCAGCTGGTCACGCTCATGGAGAGCGGCGCCCTCGACATCCAGGACCTGCCCGCCCTGGAACGGGTGCTGGCGCGCACCCTGGAGGCGGACCTGCCCGGCACCCCGGACAGCCTGGTGCTGCTCGACAGCCACCGCCGCGAACTCATCGCCGTGCGCGGCCAGCGGCTGCTGCCGATCATCCTGCCGGTGATCCCGTCCGAGGCCATCCGCCTGGCCGACGTGCACAACCGCGCCGAGGTGGTCACCCAGCGGACCACCATCGGCGAACTCATCCAGGCCATCGTGCCGGTGGACGTGCAGGTCTCGGCCCGGCCGCAGACCTGGTTCCTCGTCACCACCCAGCTGGTGCCCACCGCCCGGCTCGAGACCCTGCAGGCGGTGTTCGCCGGCGTCACCGGCTACGACCAGCTGGTCATGCTCAAGGCGCCGATCAAGCTCAGCCTGATCATCATGCTCCTGATCATCACCCTGCTCATCCTGTTCGGGGCGATCTGGTTCGGCTTCTACATCTCCAGAAGCCTCACCGGGCCGATCAACAAGCTGGCCGAGGCCACCCGCAGGGTCGCCGAGGGGGACCTGGACTTCACCCTGGAAAAGGAGTCGGGCGACGAGATGGGGCTCCTGGTCGACTCGTTCAACTCCATGACCTCGGACCTGCTCGTTTCCAACCGGCGGCTGGCCAGCGCCCACCAGGCCCTGCAGCAGAGTACCGAGGTCTCGGAGCAGCGCCGCCGCTACCTGGAGACCATCCTCGAGAACGTGGCCGCCGGCGTCATCGCCCTGGACGAGCACAACCGCATCGCCACCATCAACCGCTTCGCCGAGGAGCTGCTCGCCATCAAGCCCTCCGCCTATCTCGGCCGCGAGTACCACGAGGTGCTGCCCCGCCAGCACGCCCTGATCGTCGAGAGCTTCCTGGCCGAACTGGACGCCACCGGCCGCTCGACCATCGAGCGCCACCTGCGGGTGACCATCCGCCGCGGCGAGACCCTCAGCCTGCAGGTGAACGTCACCCGCATGGTCGACGAGCGCGGCCGGCCCATCGGCTTCGTCATCCTCTTCGACAACCTCACCAACCTGGAAAAGGCCCAGCGGCTCGCCGCCTGGCAGGAGGTGGCCCGGCGCATCGCCCACGAGATCAAGAACCCGCTCACCCCCATCCAGCTCTCGGCCCAGCGGTTGCGCAAGCGCTACCTGGACCGCATCGGCGAGGACCGCGACATCTTCGACCAGTGCACCGCCACCATCGTCGCCCAGGTGGACGAGATCAAGAAGCTGGCCGGCGAGTTCTCCGACTTCGCCCGCATGCCCAAGCTGCGCCGCGAAACCGCGGACCTGGGCCGGCTGGCCGAGGAGGTGGTCTTCCTCTACCGCGAGGCGCACCGCACGCTGCACTTCACCTGCCGGGTCGACCCGGCCCTGGTCCCCTTCCCCTTTGACGCGGTGCAGGTCAAGCGGGTGCTCATCAATCTCCTCGACAACGCCGTGACCGTGCTCGGCGACGGCGGCGCCATCGAAGTACGCGTCGGTCCGGCGCCGGAGAGCGACCCGCCCATGGCCCTGCTGCAGGTGGCGGACAACGGCCCGGGCATCCCGGCAGACGTCCGCCTGCGCATCTTCGAGCCCTACTTCTCCACCCGCAAGTCCGGCACCGGGCTCGGCCTGGCCATCGCCCACACCATCGTCAGCGAGCACGGCGGCACCATCCGCTGCCGCGACAACCTGCCCACGGGCACGGTCTTTACGGTTGAGCTGCCGCTGTATCCCTGATAAGATGCCCGCCTGACGCCCTGCCCCGCCGCCGCACCCCTGCTGTCCCCGACCCCGCATCCCATCATGCCCGACACCATCCTCATCATCGACGACGAAGCCGCCATCCGCGAGACCCTCTCGGGCATCCTCGGCGACGAGGGCTTCGCCCCGCTCACCGCCGGTTCGGCCGAGGAGGGGCTGCAGCTGCTCGACGAGAAGGACGTGGACCTGGTGCTGCTCGACATCTGGCTGCCCGGCATGGACGGCATGGAGGGGCTGCGCACCATCCGCCAGCGCTTCGCCCACCTGCCGGTGATCATGATCAGCGGCCACGGCACGGTGGAGACCGCGGTCCAGGCCACCCGCATGGGCGCCTTCGACTTCATCGAGAAACCGCTCTCCTACGACAAGACCGTGCTCGCCATCCGCAAGGGGCTGGAGGTCTCCCGGCTCGAACGCGAGAACCGGCTCTTGCGCGCGAGCGGCCCGGACCGGGTGCGGCTCATCGGCGACAGCCCGCTCATGCAGCAGCTGCGCGCGCAGATCGACCGGGTCGCACCCACCGACGCCTGGGTGCTCATCCGCGGCGGTCACGGCACCGGCAAGGAGCTGGTCGCCCAGACCATCCACGCCCAGTCGCAGCGCAGCCGCCATCCCATGGTGGCGGTCAACTGCGCCGCCATCCCCGAGGAACTCATCGAATCCGAGCTGTTCGGCCACGTCAAGGGCGCCTTCACCGGCGCCACCGAGACGCGCAAGGGCAAGTTCGACCTGGCCAACGGCTCCACCCTGTTCCTCGACGAGATTGGCGACATGAGCCTGAAGAGCCAGGCCAAGGTGCTGCGCATCCTCCAGGAGCAGAAGTTCGAGCGGGTCGGCGGCGCCCGCACCATCGAGGTGGACGTGCGCGTGCTCGCCGCCACCAACAAGAACCTGGAAGAAGAAATCGAGCACGGCCGCTTCCGCGCCGACCTGTTCTACCGCCTGAACGTGGTGCCCATCGTCGTCCCGGACCTGGTGGAGCGGCGCGCTGACGTGCCGCTGCTGGTCGAGGAGTTCGCCCGCCAGTTCGGCCGCAAGGGGCTGGGCCACAAGGCATTCGCCGCCGACGCCCTGCAGCTGCTGCAGCGCCACGCCTGGCCGGGCAACGTGCGCGAGCTGCGCAACCTGGTGGAGCGGCTGATGATCATGACCCCGGCGGACACGGTCACCGCGGCCGACGTGGCCCTGTTCCTCGGCGGCGCGCCGCTCTCGCCGCCGCCCGCGCCCGCGGCCGGGGCCGACTATGCCGGCCTGGACTACAAGGAGGCCCGCCGCCGCTTCGAGACCGACTACCTCCAGGCCCGGCTCGACGAGAACGACGGCAACGTCAGCCGCACCGCCGAGCAGATCGGCATGGAACGCAGCCACCTGCACAAGAAGGTCAAGGCCCTGGGCATCGTTGTCCGCTGAGCGCTGTCCGACCTTCCGCTTTCCCTCCCCCACCCTTTTCCCTTCGAGGTACCCCATGGTTTTTCCCGAATACCGCCCACGCCGTCTGCGCCGCACCGAGACCTTCCGCGCCATGATCCGCGAGACCCGGCTGGCGCCGGAGCAGATGATCTACCCCCTCTTTGTCCTGCCCGGCAAGGGCGTGCGCGAACCGGTGCCCTCCATGCCCGGCGTGTTCCGCCTGAGTGTCGACCAGCTGGCCGCGGAGGCGCGCGACTGCCTGGCGCTCGGCGTGCGCTCGGTGCTCCTCTTCGGCCTGCCCGAGAAGAAAGACGGCCTCGGCTCCGGCGCCTACGCCAAAAACGGCATTGTCCAGCAGGCCATCCGCGAACTGAAAAACCGCACCCCGGAGATGAGCGTGGTCACCGATGTCTGCCTGTGCGAATACACCGACCACGGCCACTGCGGCTGTTTGGCGGGCGAGGAGGTGGACAACGACGCCACCCTGGAGC
>JAGODN010000170.1 GCA_017998195.1 Desulfobulbus sp.
CATCAATATCATGAACTACACCAACAAGTCCAACGGCACGCTCGGCTACAACATCATCGACTGCGCCGGCCCGGTGTCCGCGGAGGTGCAGGAGAAGATCAGCCAGCAGGACGGCGTGCTGCGCGTGCGGGTGATCCCGCTGGAGATCCACGGCCGGCGCGAGGGTGCGTAAAAAGTATCCAGACCCGGCCGAAACCGGGCGAATTCCGTATAAAAAAGTTGATCGGCCAACGCCTTGAACTGTCAATGTTTCTCAGTATTGCTGGTCGTTTTGCCGCACAACCCGTTCAAATTGTTGAACCGCGTCCTTGGGCGCGGCGCCGGCGGTCGGTTGGCGATCTTTTCATCTCCATGGAATCATTGCCGAAAATAGTTTGGTCGATTTTTTCTGGGCGTGGCACGGAAAATGCTCAAGTAAGGGTACTTCTTCATCTCTTCTCTCCTTTTCCGGCCTGACCCCATCGGGGGGTCAGGTCGGTTTTTTTTGTCATGCTTCTCGACAGCACCCGTGTTGCCCTCCTGGCGCAGGCCTCCTATGCGCAGCCATCCCTTGACCGGTGCGTGGACCGGCTGCTTGCCGACTGCGCGGCCTGCGCATCGCTGCGCTCGGCCCGGGTGCTGCTCAAGCCCAACCTGATCACCGCCCGCAACGGCCACCTGGCCTGCACGGACAGCCGCCTGCTCACTGCCGCGGCCCGCTGGTTCATCGTCCAGGGGGCAAGGGTGCAGGTGGGCGACTCGCCCTCGTTCGGCTCGGCCCGGGCGGTGTTGGAAAAGATCGGCGCGCTCGACGAACTCACCCGCCTGGGCGCGGAGGTGGTGGAGTTCCGCCAGGGGGTGGTTGTCGACCTGCCCGGCGGGCTGCAGGCCCCGCTGGCCGCTCCGGCCCTGAACTGCGACCTGCTCGTCAACCTGCCGCGGGTCAAGGCCCACCAGCAGATGCGCGTCACCCTGGCGGTGAAGAACTATTTCGGCTGCGTCTCGGGCTTTCACAAGCCCTGGTTCCACATGCGCCACGGCGGAGCCCGGCCGCGTTTTGCGGAACTGATCATCGGCCTGCTGGCCGTGCTGCCAGACGGCCTCTCGCTGGTCGACGGCGTGGTCGCCATGCACGGGTCGGGGCCTGTGCACGGTGAGCCGCACCCCCTGGGACTGCTCGCCTGCGCCACCAACCCGGTGGCCGTGGACACGGCCCTGCTCGCCGTGCTCGGCGTCGACCCGCAACAGAGCCCGCTCTGGCGGGAGGCGCGACGTGTCGGCCTGCGCGGCACCCGGCTGGACGAACTGCACTTTCCCGAGGCCGCGCCGGCCGAACTGGCGGTGCGCGATTTTGTCGTGCCGGCCACCCTCAACCCCATTCGTTTCAACCCCTTTCGTTTCGCCATAAACTCGCTGCGCCGGCTGGTCCTGCGCCTCACCGGCAACTGACCATACCCGCGCGGCAGCAACCGCCGCCGTGCCCGCCGTGGCACGGGCGGCGCTGACAAGGAGATACCCATGATCGATCTGCATGGAAAAATTGCGCTCATCACCGGCGGTTCGCGCGGCATCGGCCGGGCCGTGGCCGAGCGCCTCGCCGGCCAGGGCGCCGAGGTGATCCTCACCTATGTGCGCCACCGCACCCAGGCCCTGGAGACCATGGCTGCCATCGAGGCCGCGGGCGGACGCTGCCGCGTGCTGCGCGCCAACCTGGCCGACGAGGAAAGCCTCGACGCGCTGATCACGGAACTGCGCGTCACGGTCCC
This sequence comes from Desulfobulbus sp., assembly GCA_017998195.1. Classification (GTDB taxonomy): domain Bacteria; phylum Desulfobacterota; class Desulfobulbia; order Desulfobulbales; family Desulfobulbaceae; genus Desulfobulbus. The sequence continues at coordinate 1,746 of JAGODN010000170.1, forward strand.
GCGCCTGGACATCGTCGTCTCCAACGCCGCCTCGGGCGTGCTCCGGCCGGCCATGGAACTCACCGCCCGCCACTGGGACTGGGCCATGGACATCAATGCCCGCGCCCTGTTGCTGCTCGCCCGGCAGGCGGTGCCGATGATGGTCCCGGGTGGCCGCATCCTCGCCATCTCCTCCATCGGCGCGATCCGCGCCGTGCCCAACTACACCGTGGTCGGCGCCTCCAAGGGGGCGCTCGAGTCCCTGGTCCGCCACCTGGCGGTGGAACTGGGGCCGCGCGGCATCACCGTCAATACGGTCAGCGCCGGCGTGGTGGACACCGACGCCCTCAAGAAATTCCCCAACCGCGGTGAGATCATCGGCGCCTCGCTGGCCCGCACCCCGCTCGGCCGGCTGACCACGCCCGCCGACGTGGCCGACGTGGTCCTGCTGCTGTGCAGCGACCTGGCCGGGATGATCCACGGTCAGGTGGTGACCGTGGACGGCGGCTACGCCATCCACGGCTGAACCGATCGCCTGGGCCATGTCCCGGTTGCGCCGGGGCGGTCATTTTTCTTGATTTTTTTCGCCAGCTTTAGTAGTTAGAAACGTTTTTTGCGACCCCGCCAGGTACCACCCGGCGGCGGTTCCCCGGAGCCGGCCGCAGGCCGGCGCAGATCTTTTCCTCCAGCAGGAGACACGCATGTCGCATCATCTTTTCACCTCCGAATCGGTTTCCGAGGGGCATCCGGACAAGGTCGCCGACCAGATCTCCGACGCCGTGCTCGACGCCATCCTCACCCAGGACACCGCCGCCCGGGTGGCCTGCGAGACGCTGGTCACCACCGGCATGGCCGTGATCGCCGGCGAGATCACCACCACCGCCTGGGTGGACATGCCGCAGATCGTCCGCGAGACCATCCGCGACATCGGCTACAACAGCTCGGACATGGGCTTCGACTGGCAGAGCTGCGCCGTGCTCACCTCCATCGACAAGCAGAGCCCGGACATCGCCCAGGGCGTCAACGAGGGCAGCGGCCTGGACCTGGACCAGGGGGCCGGCGACCAGGGGCTGATGTTCGGCTACGCCTGCGACGAGACCGAGGTGCTCATGCCCATGCCCATCACCTTTGCCCACGCCCTCACCAAGCGCCAGTCCGAGGTGCGCAAGGGCGGCGTCCTGTCCTGGCTGCGGCCCGATGCCAAGAGCCAGGTGACCATCGAGTACGAGGACAACCGGCCCCTGCGCATCGAGGCGGTGGTCCTCTCCACCCAGCACAGCCCGGAGATCGGGTACGAGGCGCTCAAGGAGGCGGTGATGGAGGAGATCATCAAGCCGGTGCTGCCGGCGCAGATGATCGACGCGAAGACCAAGTTCTTCATCAACCCCACCGGCCGATTCGTCATCGGCGGACCGGTGGGCGACTGCGGCGTCACCGGCCGCAAGATCATCGTCGACTCCTACGGCGGCCGCGGCTCGCACGGCGGCGGCGCCTTCTCCGGCAAGGATCCGTCCAAGGTGGACCGCTCGTCCTCGTACATGGGCCGCTACGTGGCCAAGAACATCGTCGCCGCCGGCCTGGCCACCGAGGTCGAGGTGCAGGTGGCCTACGCCATCGGCATCTCCCGGCCGGTGTCGATCAACGTCAAAACCTTCGGCACCGGCAGGATTGCCGAGGAGCGGCTGGTCGAGGTGGTGGCCGAGGTCTTCGACCTGCGGCCCAAGGCCATCATCCGGCAGCTCGACCTGCTGCGCCCGATCTACCGCAAGACCGCGGCCTACGGCCATTTCGGCCGGGAGCTGGCCGAGTTCACCTGGGAGCGGACCGACCGGGTCGACGACCTGCGCGCCGCTGCCGGGGTGTGAACCTTTCCCCTTCCTTTTCGCTTCCCGCCGGGAAGCCCGGAGCATTCATGACTGATTACAAAGTAGCGGATATCAAGCTGGCCGAGTGGGGCCGCAAGGAAATCGCCATCGCCGAGACCGAGATGCCCGGGCTGATGGCCCTGCGCGAGGAGTACGGCGCCAAAAAACCGCTGGCCGGGGCGCGCATCGGCGGCTGCCTGCACATGACCATCCAGACCGCGGTGCTCATGGAGACCCTGGTCCACCTGGGCGCCGAACTGCGCTGGTCGTCCTGCAACATCTTCTCCACCCAGGACCACGCCGCCGCCGCCGTGGCCGCGGCCGGCATCCCCACCTTCGCCTGGAAGGGCGAGACCGAGGAGGAGTTCTGGTGGTGCATCGAACAGACCATCTTCGGCCCGGACGGCTGGCGGCCGAACATGCTGCTCGACGACGGCGGCGACATCACCCTGGTCATGCACGAAAAGTACCCCGAACTCATGGCCGGGGTGCGCGGCATCTCCGAGGAGACCACCACCGGCGTGCACCGCCTGTACGAGATGATGCGCAAGGGCACCCTGCTGGCGCCGGCCTTCAACGTCAACGACTCGGTGACCAAGTCCAAGTTCGACAACCTCTACGGCTGCCGCGAGTCGCTCATCGACGGCATCAAGCGCGGCACCGACGTGATGATCGCCGGCAAGATCGCCGTGGTCGTCGGCTACGGCGACGTGGGCAAGGGCTGCGCCCAGGCCCTGCGCGGCATGGGCGCCACCGTGCTGGTCACCGAGATCGACCCGATCTGCGCCCTGCAGGCGGCCATGGAAGGCTACCGGGTGGTGACCATGGACGAGGCCGCGCCGGTGGGCAACATCTTCGTCACCTGCACCGGCAACCTGCGGGTGATCACCCGCGCCCACATGGACGCCATGCCCGACCAGGCCATTGTCTGCAACATCGGCCACTTCGACTCGGAGATCGACATCGCCTCGGTCCGTTCGCTGCCCTGGGAGAACATCAAGCCCCAGGTGGACCACATCATCTTCCCGGACGGCAAGCGGCTCATCCTGCTCGCCGAGGGGCGGCTGGTCAACCTCGGCTGCGCCACCGGCCACCCGAGCTTTGTCATGAGCAACTCGTTCACCAACCAGGTGCTCGCCCAGATCGAACTCTGGCAGAATTCGGACAGGTACGAGAAGAAGGTGTACGTGCTGCCCAAGCAGCTCGACGAGAAGGTGGCCAGCCTGCACCTGGCCAAGATCGGCGCCAAGCTCACCCGGCTCACCCCGGAGCAGGCCGACTACCTCGGCGTGCCGGTGGACGGCCCGTTCAAGCCGGACTACTACCGCTATTGAACCGGATCGCTGCCGGACACGGGCAGGGTGGGCCGACGGCCGCCCTGCCTTTTTTTATGGGGGAGGGAAGGGGATGGAGGGACAACGACTGACGGTGATCGGCGGCGGCCTGGCCGGCTGCGAGGCGGCCTGGCAGGCGGCGGAGCTGGGCGTGGCCGTGGACCTTCTCGAGATGCGGCCGCAGCGGCGGAGCCCGGCGCACGAGACCGACCTGCTGGGCGAGCTGGTCTGTTCCAACTCGCTGCGCTCGAACGCGGTGGACTCGGCCGCGGGGCTGCTCAAGGAGGAGATGCGGCGGCTGGGGTCGCTTGTCCTGCGCGCCGCGGACGCCACCAGCCTGCCCGCGGGCACGGCCCTGGCGGTGGACCGGCAGCGCTTTGCCGGGCTGCTCACCGAGGCGGTCACTGGCCACCCGCTGATTACCGTGCACCACCGGGAGGTGACCGCCCTGCCGGACACGAATGCGGGCCCGGTCATCCTCGCCGCCGGACCCCTGCTCGACGGCCCCTTGGCCGCGGCACTGCAGCAGCTCTCCGGCGGCGGGCTCAGTTTTTATGACGCCATCGCACCCATCGTCGAGGCTGAAAGCCTGGACCTGAACATCATCTACCGCAAGTCCCGCTGGGACGACGAGGGGCCGGGGGACTACCTCAACTGCCCCATGGACCGGGACCAGTACGAGCGGTTCATCACCCTGCTCGGCTCGGCTGCCACCGTGCCCCTGCACGATTTCGAGAAGCCCCACTACTTCGAGGGCTGCCTGCCCATCGAGGTGATGTGCGCCCGCGGCGCGGAAACCCTGCGCTTCGGGCCGATGAAGCCGGTGGGGTTGGCCCGGCCGGACACCGGCGAGCTGCCCCATGCGGTGGTGCAGCTGCGGGCAGAGAACCGGGAACGCACCAGCTACAACCTGGTGGGGTTCCAGACCAAGCTCACCTACCCGGAACAGCAGCGGGTGCTGCGCACCATTCCCGGGCTCGAGCGGGCGGTGTTCCTTCGCTACGGCTCGGTGCACCGCAACTCGTTCGTCTGCGCCCCGCGCGTGCTCGCCCCGGACCTGAG
>JAGODN010000171.1 GCA_017998195.1 Desulfobulbus sp.
TCATCCGGTGCGATGTGGTACTTGCCCGGGCTGTCCACCTTGCCGAACACGTACGTTTTGGTCTCCCCGTTGACATTGGTGACCGTCTCGGTGTTGGTCGGGTCAGCGACGAATTTTCGCTGGTAGGTGTCGCTGTGACACATCAGGCAGTCGATGTCCTTGGCCTCGGCCGGGTGCGGGGCATTGCCGTCGGCGCGCACATGGCAGGAAAAACAGGCGTTTTTCGAGGACATGGCATAGGTGCAGAAGGTGTTGATGCCGCCCAGTCCCTTGCCCAGTTCCTCGCCTTTAGTGTTGGTCAGCTCCGGGGTGGGGGCTTTCCACCTGGCGTGCAGGCTGTTCACCATCTCGGTGCCCTGGGTGGCATGGCAGCGCAGGCAGGTCACCGGGCCGTCGTACCGGGTGATGGTGTTGTGCGCGGCGATGGGGCTGAGAACCGGCGCTGTCACCGTGAAGGCGCCGGACCTGGTCAATTTCGTTTTCCGGTCCAGGAGTTCGCAACTGTAGGTCCAATTCCCGGCAACGCCATCCGCCGGCACCGCATAGTCGTACCCGGCCGTGCTGCCGCTGATCGCCATGGTCTGGCCGGAAACCACGCTGGTGCCGCCGGGATTTTTGATGGTCACCCGGGCCCCGACCAGTGGCAGGGACCAGCCACCGGTGGCGGTACAGACGAGATGGACCGGGGAACCCGCGGTCACCTGTGCGGGTGACGCCGCCAGGCTCATGGATCGAGCCGCCGCCAGGCTGTCGCCGGCCCCCAGGATCATACCCAACAGGACCATGATGGTGATTCGCATCCTTGCCTCCCTGATTTTCGCTCATGGTTGCATGCCGACGCCCGCATTGTGGCGCCTGAAAGTGTCACATTGTGGCTGCAAAAAGCGGGCCTGACTTTTGCCCGGTTTCGGGCGAAAGGGTTGTCTCGCAGGCGTTCGCAACGGGCAGGGAGCCGCTTGCCGGGGCCATGCGGCTGCATTCGTTCCGGCCTGCGCGGCCATCCGCGGGTAAACTCCGCCGGTTGCTGTCTGTGATCGAAGACAGGGGTGTTGGCGTAGCAGGAGGGAGAATTTTTCCTGAGTTCACTGGCGTGCGCGCCGCCCGGAAGGCCTTCGGCTGGCGATGAGCGGGTGAATGCTGTCGCTTTTCTTCGACAGGCCACGGCTCCAGGGGCGGTCTGCACCCGGTTGCGGCTGCGCGGGCGCGGCCGCAAGAGGCTGGAGGCGCGGGCAGGTTGTGCTTCAGGTCGCGGCAGGCAAAGGATGCCCCGGTGCAGGGGCGGGCAAGGACAGGGGAGAGGGTTGTTCCGGCCGCCCGGAGCAGGCGGCCGGAACAGCGGGGCCGGGGCCCGCAGGCTCCGGCCGCCGGAGAGGGTCACTTCTTGTCGGTGAGGGTTTTGATCAGGGCTTCCAGGTCGGCGACCTTGGTTTCCAGTGACTTGATCTTCTTTTCGGCCTCGTCGATCCGGGCCAGTTCGATCCACTGTTCGTCTGCCACCGGGTAGTTCTTCTGGTAGTTGGTGGCCCAGATGAACCAGCCGTCGTCAAAGTTGGCCGCGTTGGTGAATCCCATCAGCCGGGCGGCGAAATAGCCGTAGGCCGAGCGGCCGCCGGAATGACAGAGGAACACCACCCGGCCGTTCGCGTCGAGCCCGTCCAGGGCCTTGGCCACGGCTGCCTCGGAGAGGATCCCGGTGGGCACGTCCTTGCCGGTTTTTTCATCCTTTTTCTGCTCGAAATAGGTCACGTGCGAGGCGTTCTTGAAGGTGTTGGGGATGTGCCCGCCACGCAGGGCGCGGATGTCGTAGCCCTCGAACTCCTCCTTGGTGCGGCAGTCCACCAGTTGGATATTTTTGTTGGTGCCGTTGGCCAGGGTGAGCAGTTCCTCCGAGGTGGCAAAGGCGCTCTTTTTGGGCTGGGCCTTGAACACCGCCGGCTCGCGCTTGGCCACCGCGGTCTCCACCGGTTTGCCGGCCTTGGTCCAGGCGTCGAAGCCGCCGTCGAGCAGGTGCACGTCGGTGTGGCCGAGGTATTCGAGCAGCCAGAAGGTGATGAAGGCGTCATCCATCAGCTTGTGCTTCATGTCGCTGTAGACAAGCACCCTGGTGGCGTTGCCGATGCCGGCCTCGCCGAGGATTTTTTCGTATTTGCCCGGATCCTGGAAGGTGCGGGCGCTGCCGTCCCGCAGAAGACTCTTGGCGCTTTTCTTGCCAAGGACAATGGCCCCGGGGATGTGGCCCTTTTCGTAAACCTCCTGGCCCCGGCAGTCGAGGATCACCCAAGTACTGTCGCCGACGATCTTCTCCGCCTGGGCCACGCTGTAGAGCAACTCCGGGTTGGTCCACGCGCCAAAGGCCGCTGAGAGCGGACTCAGGACAAACAGGATCGCAAGAATCATCCAGCCGGTCTTCCGTGTCATACTGCCTCCTTTGTTGTGTTTTTTCGCTGCGGCGATGGTGTGCAAAAGCACTGTGCGAGAAGCGAAAACGAATAGGGGCGGTATTGTCAACTGTTCTTTGCAGGGGAAATTTCTGTTGTCGATTGCAACGTGCTTTTACGGGTGCCGGGGTGCTGCCGCTAGACCCGGACACGGCTCGGCCAGGGCCGGGGAAGGGCGGACGGAACAAGGCACTGTCTCTGCACCCAGGAGAGGCGGCAGTGCAGACCGCCGGGTGACACCTTGTGCCGGTCCCGGCCGTGCCCGGCCGAACGAAAAATGGGGGTGGGGGCAGGGGACGGGTTTTCCTTGCGGGTCGCCGCTTTCCCTTGTCGGACAATGGATTACACGCGTAAGCGGTTGAAATCGCGCCTGCACCGACCCGGCATCGGCGCATTTTTTTCGCCTCACGTCTTGCTTTCCTGGGCCAAGCCCCTACGATGAACTAGAAAAGGAATAATTCCTCACAGCGGCGGCGCGCCCGCCCGCTCAACGTTTGGCCTGGACGTGTGTGCCCATGATCAAGAAAGTGCGAGTGGAGTACCTGGTTCCCGGGGTGTACATCGAGGATTTCAACTGCGACTGGAAAGGCAGCAACCTCTATGTCGAACCGGGACTGATCAAGAACGACAACATCATCGAGATTCTCAAGTCCTGGGGTATCGACGAGGTCTACATCGACATCGAGAAGGGGCTGGATGTGGGCGTGCGCCGCAAGCCCAAGCCAAAGCCCGCCCCGGGCGCGCGGGCCCAGGCCAGGTCCCAGGGCTACACCGCCCGGCCCGAGGTGCCGCTCAGGGAGGAGCTGCGCTCGGCCCGGGAGATCACCCGGGACGCGGTGCAGGTGGTGGAGCAGGCCAACCGGCTGGTCATGGAGGGCAAGGTGCCGGACGTGCGCCAGACCTACGAACTGGCCAACCGCATGAACGACTCCCTGCACCGCAACCGTGATGCCCTGCTCCTGCTGTCGCGCATCCGCAGCAAGGACGAGTACACCCTGCACCACTCGGTCAGCGTCAGCAGCCTGGTGCTCAACCTGTGCAACTACTGCCAGCTGTCCGAGTACCAAACCCTGGACCTGGCGGTGGGGGCCCTGTTCCACGACATCGGCAAGGCTCATATCCCGCTGGAAATCCTCAACAAGCCGGCCCGGCTGACCGACGAGGAATTCCGCCTGATCCAGCGCCACGCCGAGTTCTCGGTGAACCTGCTGGCCAAGGCCAAGGGGCTGCCGCTGGAATGCTACGACATCGCCCTGCACCACCACGAGCGGTTCGACGGCTCGGGCTACCCGCACGGTCTCAAGGGCGGCCAGATCAGCTTCGGCGCCAAGATGACCGCGGTCTGCGACGTGTTCGACGCCATCACCTCGGAGCGCTGCTACAAGAGCGGCATGGACACGGTGCTCGGCCTGCGCAAGATCTACGAGGGCATGGGCACGCACTTCTGCAAGGACATCGCCCGCGACTTCATCCAGTCCGTGGGCATGTACCCGGTCGGCACCTGCGTGGTGCTCGAGGACGGCCGCAGCGGCGTGGTGGTCGGCTCCACCGACGACCTCACCCGGCCGGTGGTGCAGCTGGTCTACGACGAACGCAAACAGGAACGGCTGCGGCCGCAGCAGGTGGACCTGAGCCAGACCGGCGGCACCATCGCCAGTTACGGCGATCCGGCCCGGCTCGGGTCGACCTCGAAAACGCTGCTGGAAAAATTGCTCCAGGCCTTGTCCTGATCGTGGCCCGCGGGCGCGGGTCGGAGGCGGTCAGCGGGCGGCGGGAAAGGCGAATCGGGGCGGGAAGGGCAGGGCGGCGCCGCGGCGGCGGTCAAGACCGCCGCGGGCCGAAGAGCAACTCAGACGCTGTTGTGCAGGCTGTAGACGAGCGTTTTCAGCACCAGCTTGGCGGCCAGCAGGTGGGCCGGGAAGGAGCCGGCCTGCGGCGCCAGGCCGGTGAGATCAAAGCCGACAATGGTCTTTTCCCGGGAAACCCGGCGGATGAGCGCGTTGAGGGTGTACCAGTCGAGGCCGCCGGGTTCCGGCCGACCCACGGCCGGCATGCAGGCCGGGTCGAGCACGTCCAGGTGGATGGCCACGTAGACCTTGTCGTTCAGGTATTCGATCACGTCCGCAGCGGCGTTCAGGCCGTTTAAGCAGATGTCGCGGGCGAACACCACGTTTTCCAGGCGGATCTTGTTGCGCTCGGCCCGGGTCATGCTGCGGATGCCGATGTGCGACACCGGGCATTTTTCCCGGATGCGCGCCATCACCCCGCTCTCGTCGAAGCCCGCGGCCTCGCCGCGCTGGGCGTGCGGGTGCGCGCCCAGGTGGAGCACGCCCAGACCGTTGTGCTGCTCCAGGGCGGCGCGCACCAGCCCCTCGCTGATCAGGTGGCTGCCGCCCACCGCGGCCACCAGCCGGTTCTTGCGGTAGTGCTGCACCGCCTGGTTGAAGACCTCCTCCACCGATGCCTGCGGGTCCGGCGGGCAGTCGACCAGGGGCAGGGTGAGCAGGCCCAGGTCGTTCAGGTCGGTGTTGGTCTCCACGTCATAGGTGGACAGCACCTGCGAGGCCTGGAGAATGGTTTCCGGCCCCTTGCCCACGGCCAGGGCGGCCGGCGCGGTGCCGGCGCAGGCCACGGGCAGAACCACCGCTTTGGCCTGGGTGGCGGCAGGCTTCTTCATCTGCGGACTGAGAAAGTTCATGCGGCTGCACCTCGGGGCTGGGGTTGCGGTGTCGCCGGCTGCCCCTGGGTCAGGTCGCTGCCCGGGGCGGCGCGGCGTTGGGCGGGCTCAATCCTCGTCGAAGGTGTCATCCTCGTCGTCGTCGATGTCGGTGTCAATGTCGTCGTCGAGCAGTTTGAGGCGGATGGGGTCGAGGGAGCGGATCAGGTACTCCGCCTCGCAGTCGTTGCAGTAGACCGCGTCGTCTTCCTCGCAGTAGCTGTCTATGATGATGTCACCGCCGCAGATCGTACATTCTGCGATCTGGACATCTTCCTCGTCGTGCTCGGGGTCAACCATGGTCATGCCTTTTTTTTGTTGAGTTAACGGGTCGGACAGGCCGGGCGCGCCGTTCGGGGCCGGCTGCCATCGGAATCCGATGGAAATATACCGTGCCGCCTCTGTCAACAAAAAACTCCCGGCTTGCAGGCTTCTCCGGACCGGGCCGGGCTGACCGCGGCATGGGCTGCAACCGTGATTCCTCCCTGCGGAAATTGACAGGGGTACGGCCGGTCGCTATCATACCCGCCCGGCTGCGACCACTCCCCGCGGGAGTGGTGCGGCCCGGTTTCCTGTCCCTTTCGGAGGCTCCTGTGCCCCTTGCCGCCCTGCGTTCCCTGATCGCCGCCCATACCCGGGAAATCCTTGAAATGATCGGCGGCAGCGCCCTGATCGCCCTGGTCCTTGTGGCCATCAACCTGCAGGATAGGGGTAGGGAGGGCCGGTTGAGTTCCCGGTCCCCCCTCCCTCCGAACCGGACAGGCGGATTTCCCGCATCCGGCTCTCCAGTCAGTGGTTTCCACAGCGGGACTGGCGGACGGCCTCGTAGG
>JAGODN010000172.1 GCA_017998195.1 Desulfobulbus sp.
GATGCACGTGGTCGAATCCGCCCTGCTCGGGGCGGACATCGCCACCATTCCCTACAAGGTGATCGCCCAGTTGGCCAAGCATCCGCTGACCGACATCGGCATGCAGCAGTTCCTCGCCGACTGGGAAAAGCGTCAAAAATGATGGCATTGTAACACGGCAAAATCCGCACAATCAGGGGACGCACAACCGCCTGTTACGAAGCAAGAGAGGTCGTGCCCGCGGCTTTTTGCGAGCACGACAACAATAACCTGGGGTGAGCCATGGGTTACCGCCTGCTGCCGACGGTCCTTCTCCTTTTGACGATAGCCCTGCCGACTGTCGCCGGGGCAGCCATGTACGCCTACGTCGATGACCGTGGCGTCAAGCATTACACCAACGTGCCCGGTGACGGCCGCTTCAAGATGATCGCGCGGCCGCAGCGGCGGGGTGGCTCGCCCGAGGATCAGCTGCTGCGCACCATTTCGCGGCGCTCCAGCATGGCCCTGGTTAGATCTGGCGGGGCGCGTTTCGTGGATCCGAAACTGCCGGCGAACCTGAACCAGTATATCCACAAGGTGGCCCGGGAGCACGAGGTCGATCCGCTGCTCGTCAAGGCGGTGATCAAGGCCGAATCCAATTTCGACCCCAATGCGGTTTCCTCCAAGGGCGCCCAGGGGTTGATGCAACTCATGCCGGGCACGGCACGGGATCTCAAGGTCAGCGATCCCTTCGACCCGCTGCAGAACATCGACGGCGGCACCCGGTATCTGCGCTCTCTGCTGGACAATTACAAGGACGTGGAGCTGAGCCTGGCGGCGTACAACGCCGGGCCGGGCCGGGTCGCTCAGAACGGAGTGATTCCAAGCATCCCCGAGACCCAGGCGTATGTGGCCAAGGTCATGGCAACCTACCGTTCCTACAAAGGCCGCATGGCCTCCCTCCCCAATATCAATGTCCGGCAGATGGTAACAGTGAATTGAACCGCCGCGCCAAGATTTTCAATCTTCCCAACCTGATAACGGGCAGCCGGTTTCTCCTGTCCGGCTTCCTGATGGTGCTCCTGCTCCTCGAGCAGACCCCCCGCACCGCCTTGATCGCCTTTTGGGTGTTCGTTGTCGCCGCCGGCTCGGACTGGATCGACGGCTACTTCGCGCGCCGCTACAAGAGCGTTACCGTGCTCGGCAAGCTGATGGACCCGCTCGCCGACAAGGTGCTGGTCACCACGGCCCTGGTCATGCTCATCCCCACCGGCAGGGTTCCCGCCTGGCTGGCGTTGATCATCCTCTGCCGCGAGATCGTGGTCACCGGGTTGCGCGGCGTGGCCTCCTCGGCCGGCATCGTGGTCGCGGCCAGCGGCCTGGGCAAGGTGAAATCCATCATCCAGTACATCGGCCTGGGCACGCTTATCTTCCCGCTCGGGGTTCTGCCGATCCCGTACCTGCACCAGATCGGTCTGGCCATCCTCTATGTGGCCCTGGTTGTCACCGTCTGGTCGGGTTTCGATTATTTCTACGGTCTGCGCCGCGTCTTTCTCGAGGACGAACGCTGAGTCATCCCGCCAGCATCACTATTCCCAACCCCATCAGCAGCAGGTAGACGGTGCGCAGGTAGGTTCTCCGGTTGATCCGGCCGCTGATCCGCGACCCGGCAAAGGTGCCCAGCAGCACCGCGGGCAGGGTCAACAGGAAATAGGTCAGGGTACTCCAGGTGATCACGCCGCTGAAGGCGTGCACGGCCGCGGTGAGGTAGCCGCTGAGCGCGAAAAACCCGGTGAGCGTGGCCTTGATCTCATCTTTTTTCCAGTCGTGCAGGGTGGTGTAGATGATGGCCGGCGGGCCGCCCGCGCCGGTCATGGCGTTGAGGCCGCCGGAGAAAAATCCCGCGAGGTAGCCCCAGGGGATCGACGGGTTCAGGGGCCTCGGGGTGAAAACCAGGTTGAAGGTGCTGATGCTGATCAGCATGAAACCGAGAAAACGGTTGATCAGCACCGGGTCCATCTCCTTGAGCAGCACCGTGCCGGCAAGAACCCCCGGCAGTGAGCCGACGAGCAGGGGCAGGATTTTGCGCCACTCGAACAGGCGCCGCAGTTCGTACGCCATGACCGTGGTGATGACCAGTCCGCTGACGATGCACAGCGGCACCGCCATCCTGACGTCCATGATCAGGCAGAGCAGAGGGATGGCCACCAGGCCGCCGCCAAAGCCGGTCAGGCCCTGGATGAGGCCGGAAAGAAGAAAGATGAGACTGCAGAGCAGGACGGTGGACATGATCGGGTCCGGTTCGCGGGTTGGCGGGGTAACTGGCGGTTCGCCAGGGCAGGGTCGAGCGACCGGCGGACTATAGACGAATTGGGGCGATAGTGGCAATCATTCCGGTCGGGATCGCCTGCCTCCCGCCCTCCGGCCGGTGACGGTCGCACGGACCGGGCTGGCCGCCGGTTTTTTTTGGGCGCACCTTGATTTTCCCTGATCTCGTGTGAGATAATATCCTGTCAACAGGTCTGTGACACAGCGCCACCCCGCAGCGGGGCGGCGGCACCTTTTCCTCGTGGGGCAAGAATATGCGTTGTCCGAAGTGTGGGTACATCTCGTTCGATCATCTGGAAAATTGCAGGAAGTGCAACAAAAGCATCGGTGATGCGGTCGGTGATCTGCAAGGTACGGCCTTCGACTCCGCCGCGCCGTCATTCCTGCAGGTGGCGGGCGGAGCACGCCGGGAAGAACGCGCGGGTGAGGCGGTGCGGGCCGCAGCGACAGAACCGTTCCTTCAGGATGAGGCCCTGGAAGCGGAAGGGGAAACTCTGGACGAGGAAATTGTTCTGGAGGATCTCGCCTTCGACGAACCGCCGGAACAGGAAGAGATCGCCCTGGTCGACGAGGGGCCGGAACTCCGCCTGAGCCTGGACGGCGAGGCCGAACTCTCGCTGGAGGACGATGACGAAACGGCGCCGGCGAGCCCCGCCCCGGCCACGGCGAGACAGCTGCCCCCCATGGATTTCGGCGACCTTGACATCTCCGACCTGGCGCCCCCGGCCCTCGATGGCGCCGTCGCACCGCTGGAAGCGGAGGAGGAGCCGGCCCCGGTCCGCGAGCCCGCCCTCCCTGCCGCGGGGATACCGTCCCCGGCCGGTGGTTCCGGGCTCGAGGACCTGCAGTTCAACGACCTCAACCTGGAGGGCCCCGACCGGCTGGCCGCGACACAAACCCCGGCCCGGCTGGCGCACCCGGTGCGGACGGGCACGGCCCTGGATACTTTCCAGATCGATCTCGGCGAACTGTTCGCGGAAAACAAAAAATAAAAAAAGATTGACAGGGTTCCGGTGGCTCTGCTATAGAAACGAGTCTTCAACACCGCTGCCGAGATAGCTCAGTTGGTAGAGCAACGGACTGAAAATCCGTGTGTCCCTGGTTCAAATCCTGGTCTCGGCACCAGTACTTACAAGGGCTTGCAGTCACTCGACTGCAAGCCCTTTTTGTTCGGGCGTCACCCGAACCCATGGCATGCTCTCTCCGGACACGCTCACCCATCTCTGGCTGCACCTCGGCTGGCCGCTGCTGCGGCTGCTCGTCTTTCTGTCGCTCGGCCTGCTGGTCGCCCTGTTCATCGAGTCGCTCAACTGGACGCGAAAACTGGCCGTGGTCGCCCGGCCGCTGACCCGCTTCGGCCACCTTTCGCCGATCACCGGCGCCGCCTTCGCCCTGTGCTTCTTCTCCGGCATGGCGGCCAATACCTTGCTCGCCGAGGGCTATGACCAGGGGCGGTTGAGCCGCCGCGAACTGATCCTCGCCAACCTGTTCAACAGCCTGCCCGCCAATTTTCTCCACCTGCCCACCACCTTTTTCATCGCCTTTCCGCTCATCAAGGGGGCGGCCTTTGTCTACCTGGGCCTGACCGTGGGCGCGGCCGTGCTGCGCACCCTCTTTGTCGCCCTGCTCGGCCGGATGCTGCTGCCGGCGCCCCAGGGGACAGCCGCGGACGTCGATTTGCCGGCTGCGCCGGAGCACCCGCTGCGCGCGGCCCTGAACAACGCCGCCAAGCGGTTCAAGCGGCGCATTCGCAAAATCGTCAAGATTACCGTACCGATCTACATCTTCTTCTACGTGCTCACCGAGGCCGGCTTTTTCGCCGCGGCCGAGCGGTTCATGGCCGACCACGTCGGCTGGCTCTCCTGGCTCACGCCCCAGGCCCTGTCCATCCTCACCTTCCAGATGGCCGCCGAGTTCACCGCCGGCCTGGCCGCCGCCGGCTCGCTCATGACCAGCGGCGCCATGGAGGCCCGCGAGATCGTGCTCGTACTGCTCATCGGCAACGTCCTCTCCTCGCCGATCCGCGCCCTGCGCCACCAGTACCCCTACTACGCCGGCATCTTCCGGCCGGTGCTGGCCATGCAGCTCATCGCCTGCAGCCAGGGCTTCCGCGCCCTCAGCCTGGTGGTGGTGGCCGTGGTGTACGCCCTTTGGAGCTAACAGCCTGAAGGTCTGGGCAAACCGGACGGCTGCCGGCCTCGCCGCATCGGCGGCCGCTGCCCGGGGCGGCAAGGTCCGAGGAAAAAAATCTTGACAAGCCCACCCGCTTCTCCTACACCTGTGCCCCGACAGAGCGCAGGTACGGAAACGGCCTCACGACCCACCGCCGTTTTCGTTTAATAGGGAATTCCGTGCAAGTCGGAAACGGGCCCGCCGCTGTAACCGGGGACGAAAGCTGCACCGAAGTCACTGACCATCCGGTCGGGAAGACGCAGCCGGTAGAATGAACCGGGAGTCAGAAGACCTGCCTGCGCAGCCTTCATACCCCTCGTGGACGGATGGGTATGACAAGACATCTCGGATAGTTAGGGACTTCCCGGATCAACTCGTTTTGGTCCGGGAATTTTTTTTGGTTCCGGGCTGAGGAGATGTGTCATGTGGTCTTCCGGGCAACGCTGCGCCTGCCTGTTGTTCTATCTCCTGCTCTCCTGGACCACCGCCGGGGCCGCCGACACGCCGGTGACCAGGCGGACCGCCATCGTGCTCGCCGCCTTCGGCACCTCCGTGCCCGAGGCCCTGGAGGGCATTGTCCACATCCGCGACCGGATTCGCCAGAAATTCCCGCACAGCGAGGTGCGCCTCGCCTTCACCGCGGACAGCATCCGCGCCACCTGGAACAAGCGGCAGCACGACCACACCTTCCGCGCGGCCAACCCCGGCGTCCCGGCGGACATCTACACGGTTCGCAGCCCGCTCGCGACCATCGCCGACCTGCGCGAGGAGGGGTTTCGGACCATCCTGGTCCAGCCCGGCCACATCACCCTTGGCGAGGAATACCTCGACCTGGTCGAGACCGTGCGCGCCCTGAATGGCATCGCCACGGTCAAGGCGAAAAACCGGCCGTTTGACCACCTGGTGGTCAGCCGTCCCGCCCTGGGCACCATGGGCACCGCGCATCCGTACGCCCGGGACATCCGCACCGTGGCCAAGGCGCTCGCCGCCGACGTGCAGGTCGCCCGGCACAGGGATGCAGCGCTCCTCTACATGGGCCACGGCAACGAGTTCTTCCCCTCGGGCGGCAGCTATCTGGAACTGGTCGCGGTGCTGAACACCCTGTATCCCGACACCCGGTCCTACCTGGCCGTGGTCGAGGGCTTTCCCGACCTGGAGACGGTCATCCGCCAGATGCACAAGGACGGGGTGCACAAGGTGGTGCTCAAACCGTTCATGACCGTGGCCGGCGACCATGCGGTCAACGACATGGCCGGCGACGATCCGGCGAGCATGCGCTCCCTCCTGACCGCCCGGGGATTCGAGGTGACCACCGTGATCGAGGGACTGGGGGTGCAGGACGCCTTCGCCGACGTGTACGCCGCGTACCTGGCGGAAACGGCCGCGGACAACGGGATCGAACTGCAATGACCGACCGGGTCGCCCTGCAGGGCTTCGTCCAGGTGTACACCGGTGACGGCAA
>JAGODN010000173.1 GCA_017998195.1 Desulfobulbus sp.
CTGGAACTGGGGCTGGAGGTGAATGCCGGCCACGACCTGGTGGTGGCCAATCTGCCGGCGCTGGTGCAGCGGATTCCGCGGCTGGCGGAGGTTTCCATCGGTCACGGATTGACGGCCGATGCGCTGTCCACGGCGCTGTTTGTCGCGGGTGAAGCGCAGGGTCAGTTCGCCCAGGTAGGCGGCAACCACATATCGGGGGTACACGGTGCGCAGGGACAGGTGGGCGCGGAGCAGTTCGGCCTCGCCGATGAACGTCAGCCCCGACGGGCTGCGCGGCGGCCGATAGAAGAGCTGCAGCAGGGAGAACTCCTCGAGCTTGTTGACGAACCGGCGCGCGCTCCGCTTCGCTCCCTTGGCCAGGCCGGTGATGCGGCCGAGTTCCCGGCTGTAACAGGTGACCAGTTTGTCCGCCTCGCCGTGTTCGGCGACCTTGAGCACAATGGCGCAGGTGCTCTGCAGGGTCATGGAGCGGTTGGATCGGCCGGCAGTTGGAGGACGTGCAGGCCATCGCGGCCGCGGGGGAAGGGCAGGGGGCTGCCGTTGAGGGACAGCTCGGCGCTGTCAGGCTGGGAGAATTCGACCCGCAGCTGCCGTTCGGCCCACCAGGTGGCGCTGGTGTTCCTGCTGTACCTCCGGCGCTGGGATTCGCTGCCGTCCGCGCTCACCACCACCTCGACATCCGAGAGAAAACGGGCCGAAAGGTGCAGTGTCCGGCGCGGCCCGCCGGTGCCGGTGGATGGGTCGGCGGGGTGGAAGGAGTCACCCGCCGCGGGGGGTGTCACCCAGATCCGTTCGGTGAGAAAGGCGAAGGGGTTCCAGGAAGTGGACAGGCAGAAGAGGGTGAACGACAGGACGATGACCATGAGCAGGCCCATGGCCACGGCCGCGGAGGAGACATGGGAGGGCTCGGCCAGTTTCTTGGGCAGGAGTGAAAAACGGGCCAGGTTCTGTTGGCTGGCGCTCCGTATGCCGCCGCCCCGGTAGCGCTCCGCCAGGAACCGGGCACCGGCCTGGAACCCGTCCAGGCCCAGGTGGGTCGCGTAGAGGACGACCATGCCCTTGGCGAAGGGGTCGGCGGGCAGCCGGTCGTAGGCCTGCGCCTCGATGGCCCGCAGGTTGGCGAGGGAAACCCTGGTGGCCCGGGAGACATCGTCGAGGCTCAGGTTCTGCTCCTCGCGCAGCTGGCGGAGACGATCGCCGAGCGAAGGTTGAACCTCGGATTCGGCGACCGGGGCGGGGTGAACGGTCATGGGTGTCGGTCTCGATCGGATGGGGCCTGCGGAGGGGCGGGCCGCCCGCACCTCGGCGGTGGGCCGCCGAAGGGCCGCGGCGGGTGGTGGCAGCTAGAGAATTTTGATATAGGCCTTTTCGCGGATGCCTTTCAGCCAGTCCTTGAAGCGCTGCTCCATTTCCTCCCGGGCAAGCTTTTCGCGGATCTCCTCCTGTACCTCGGCAAAGGGTTTCTTCTCCCCTTTTTTGCCGTCACCGGTGGAGAGGATCGTGAAGATCTGGAAACTGTCGTCCTGTTCGACGATGTCGCTGATTTTACCGGGCTGCAGATCGGCGACCACGGTGCGGATGGAGGCGGCCAGTTCGTCGACCTTGAAGGTTCCCAGGTCGCCGCCGTCGGCGGCCGTGGGCAGGTTGGAGTGCTGTTTGGCCAACTCCCGGAAGTCCTCGCCCGCCAGGGCCAGGGCGCGCACCCGCTCGAGCCGGGCCCTGGCCTGGGCACGGTCAAGGATCGTGCCGGACTGGTCCGCGGCGCCCCAGCGGATGCCGATCTGGAGAAGATGGGCGCCTGCCTCGGCGGCCTGGCCGGTGTAGTGGGTGTCGTAGTATTCGCGCGCCCGTTCCTCGCTGATGACGATCTTGGCGCGGACCTCGTTGTTGATCAGCCGGGAGCTGAGGATCTGCTCGCGCAGGTCCTCGCGGTACTGTTTCTCGCTCATGCCCGCGCCGGCGATTTCCTGGCGGAACTGCTCCATGGTGGCCTGGTTGTTCGCCAGGATCCGCTGCAGGGCGCTCTCCACCTCCTCGTCGCTCACCTTGAGGTTGAGCTTGTTCGCCTCCTGGACCACCAGTTTCTTGTCAATGAGCTTTTCGATGATGGTCCGGCGCACCTGCCCCATGACCTCGTTGAGCTGTTCCGGGGGGGTCTCCTCGGCCACCTTCTGGAAGATGGACTTGCCCACTTCATTGACTTCGGACAGGGTGATGGTGTCCTCGTTGACCACGGCGACGCTGCGGTCGATCACGCTGGCCGCGGCGACGACGGGAAGGGCG
The DNA here is from genome assembly GCA_017998195.1 of Desulfobulbus sp. Lineage (GTDB taxonomy): Bacteria > Desulfobacterota > Desulfobulbia > Desulfobulbales > Desulfobulbaceae > Desulfobulbus. Next base: position 2,284 of record JAGODN010000173.1, read on the forward strand.
AGGAGCAGGGCGAACAGACAGAGCGGCAGGATTCTGGCGGTCATGGTCGTGTACACAGGTGGGGATGGAGGCGGGCTCTGGGGAGAAACGTTGACACTGACGTCCCTTATCTACCCGGAAGCCGGTACCGGTGCAACGGTTTTCCGGGAAACGACCGGGCCTCCGGGCTGGACCGCAACCCCTTGACAGGTGGGCGGGCGGGAAGGTAAGCAGTGCGTCAGGCGGGGTTCGCGAAGCCCCGCAACCGCCCGGAATGACGCCCTGCGCCCTGGTCGGACTGCATCCCCACAGTGTAATGATAGACGGAACACGATGAAGCGAACAATTCTACTGGCAGCGGCGCTGTGTGCGCTCCTGGTCGCCCCCGTGGCCCGGGCGGCCGTGGTCATGCCCTCCTTTGCCCTGCCGGCGGCGGTCGGCGGCCAGGTGGTGGCCAGCGAGACCTATCGGGGGCGGGCGGTCCTGATCACCTTCTTTGCCACCTGGTGCCCCTCCTGCCTGCAGGAAATCCCGACGCTTAAACAGCTGCAGGCGAAGTACGGCGAAATGGGGTTTGCGGTCGTGGCCCTGTCCGTCGACGAAGGCGGTACGGCGGCGGTGGCGCGGCTGGTGGAGCAGGCCGGTATCACCTACCCGGTCCTCATGGCGGACAGCGCTACCACCCGGGATTTCGGCAATGTGGTGGCCGTGCCCACTTCGTTTCTGGTCAACCGCAGCGGCCACGTGGTCAAAAAATATCCCGGGCCCATGCCCCGGACCCTGCTCGAGCGGGATATCGCCGCGGTGCTCTGAACCGCCCCCGGGGCGGGCCGGCCGCTGGAGAATTGCTGTTGACAAGCAGGGGCGCATTTCTTAATCTGTGGCACAGGAAAGAGGCCACTGGTATGGTTAGAACAACCACTTCATAAAGGAGACCATCATGAAAAAGATTGTAACGGCAGTGATGATTGCGGCTTTTGTGTTCAGTGCAGGTGCGGTGTTTGCTGCCAAGTGCACCGTGGACAGCGTGGATGGCAACAAGGTCACCGTTACCTGCGACAAGGCTGACGATATGAAGGCCGGCGATGCAGTAACCATCAAGGCCGCGAAGGGCAAAAAGCTGGAAGGCTGCTGATAGCCTGAAGGCACGCACTGTTTGCAGGAGCGGACCGACACCAGTCGGTCCGCTCTTTTTTTGTCCGCGCCCCGGGTACGCATCGCCGGTGGTCCGCGCCGACTGAGGCGGGGACGCGCCCTGCGATGGTGCCGCCGGCGCGCCCCCTCTTCGCACTGGAACAGACGATGGATCCGCAGACCCTGCCCGCCGAAGCACTGGCGCTGTACACACGCATCAAGGAGCGGTACACGGTGGCCTTCGAACCCTTCAGGGTTCGCGACTACCACCTGCATCTGCTCAAGATCACCGACCTGGAGCAAATCCTCGAGGGCCGCGACCCGCTCAAGGATGTGTCCAGCTTTCCCTTCTGGATCCGGCTGTGGGAGGCGGCCATCGTGCTGGCCGAGTTCATCGCCGCTCAGCCCCGCCGCGACGGGGCCACGCTCCTCGAACTGGGCGCCGGTCTGGGCGCGCCCGGGCTGGTTGCCGCCGCGGCCGGCTACCAGGTGACCTTGAGCGACTACGAGCCGCTCATCCTCGATTTCGAGCGGGTCAACGCCGCGGCGAGCAAACTGCCGCAGGTGCGCTGCACCCTGCTCGACTGGCTTGCCCCGCCGGAGATGGAGCGCTACGATGTGATCCTCGGGGCGGAGATCCTCTTCCGCGAGGAGTTCTTCCAGCCGCTCCTGGGGGTGCTTCGCCGGGCGCTCAAGCCCGACGGCGTGGTCTACCTGGCCCACGATGTCCAGCGCCGCAGCCTCCAGCCTTTCTTGAAAATGGCGGAGAAAGAGTATAAAATTTCGGCCTCGCCGAGAAAATTGAAGAGTCTCGAGGCGGACAAGACCATCCTCCTGACCCGGCTGCAGCCCCGCCCCGAGGTTTGGGGTGGGACAACCGCCGCCTCCCGCTGAGCCGCCGCCGGGCGGACCTGCGCCGATTGCGGCCGGGTGCGGGCCCGCGCGGCCATGGGCCTCCAGGAGCGGCCCTGACGGAGCCAACGTGTATCCAGTGAGCCTGAACATCACCGGCCGACTGTGCGTCGTGGTCGGCGGCGGCAAGGTTGCCGAGCGCAAGGTCAGCGGCCTGCTTGCCGCCGGCGGCCGGGTGCGGGTGATCAGCCCGGCGCTGACCGCGTCGCTGCACGCGCTGGTCGACCGCGGGACCGTGTCCTGGCGGGCCAAGCCCTATGAAGCGGGCGATCTCGACGAGGCCTCGCTGGTCTTCGCCGCCACCGATCAGCCCGCGGTGCAGGCCGCGGTGCAGCGGGACGCGCGGGCCGCCGGCCTGCTGGCGAACATCGCCGATGCCCCCGAGGCCTGCGATTTCCAGATTCCGGCCGCGGTCCGGCGCGGCGACCTGATCCTGACCGTGTCCACCAGCGGTCGCAGCCCGGCGGTTTCGGCACTGATCCGGCGGCAGCTCGAACGCGAGTTCGGCGAAGAGTACGGTCTGCTCACCGACCTGCTGGGCGAGGCGCGCGACCGCATCCTCGCCGGCCCGTCGCCCCCGGCGGAGCGAAAGGCCCGGCTGCAGCAGCTGTCCGCCGCACCACTGCTCGACTGGCTGCGTTCCGGTCGCTGGGACAGGATAGAGCGCCACCTGGACAACGTGCTCGGGGACCAACAGCCCGACGGATCGGCAGGTTCCGGTCCGGGCGAGTGATCAAGGAGAGACGATGAGCTTTTTCCTCTTTCAGGCCGGCCTGGCCGCCTATCTGCTCGCCGCGGCGGCCTACCTGGTCTTTTTCCTGACCAGCAGGAACGAGGTCCGGCGCATCGCCCACGGGATCTTTCTCGCCGCGGTCCTCCTGCACACCGTGAACATCGTAGCCCGCTACGTGGAGGCCGGGCACACGCCCATCACCAGCCACCACGAGACCGTCTCCTTCTTCGCCTGGTCGCTGGCCGTCTGCTACCTCAGTTTCCGCTGGCGGTACACGGTCAAGAACCTGGGCGTGTTCGTCAGCGTGCCGGTGGTGGCGCTCATGCTGGTGGCGGCCTTTTCCTCCCGGGCGATCCTGCCGCTGGCGCCGGCCCTGCAGTCCTGGTGGCTGCCGGTGCACGCCTCGGTCACCCTGGTGGCCAACGGTTTTCTCGCCCTGGCCTGCGTCGGCGGCATCATGTACCTGCTCCAGGAGCGGGAGATCAAGTCCAAGCGGTTCGGCCTGTTCTATTCCCGCCTGCCCTCGCTGGAGACCCTGGACAAGCTCAACCACCACTGCCTGAGCGTCGGCTTTCCCCTGCTCACCCTCGGCCTGGTGACCGGTTCGATCTGGGCCAAGCAGGCCTGGGGCGCCTACTGGCACTGGGACCCGAAGGAGACCTGGTCGCTCGTCACCTGGTTCCTCTACGCGGCCGTGGTGCACCAGCGATTCACCGTGGGCTGGCGGGGCCGTCGGGCGGCCATCCTCAGCATCATCGCCTTCCTGTCCGTGCTGTTCACCCTCTGGGGCGTTTCCTTTCTGCTGGAAGGGGTGCATTCCTATGCCGCATGACACCATAGTGCTGCTGGGTGTCAACCATAAGAC
>JAGODN010000174.1 GCA_017998195.1 Desulfobulbus sp.
CCGCCAGCGCCGGGTGGTGCTCGCCAACCGTGTCTTCCTGGAGGCGGTGGGCAAGGAGGAGGCCGAGGTGCTCGGCACGCCCTACGGCGCACTCTGCCAAAGCGAAGGGGAGGGCCGCAGCTGCCCGGTGGACCAGGTGCTGTTCGGCGAGGAGATGCGGCCGTTCGTCCAGGAATTTCAGGCCGGTGAGGAGTCCCGCTGGTACGAACGGAGCGCTTCGCCCATCCGCAGCGCGGACGGCGGCATCGAGCATGTGATCGAGGTCATCCGCGACATCACCGCCGAGCACCTGCTCGCCGAGGAAAAGCTGCAGAGCAGCCGGCTGCAGGGGGTCGTGGAACTGGCCGGCACGGTCGCCCACGAGATCAACAGCCCGCTGTTCGCGGCGCTGGGCACCGCCGAACTGCTGGTCGAGGACGAGGATCGGCCCGAGGTGGCCGAGGACCTGGCGGTCATTGTCCGCAACCTGCGTCAGATCGGCGAACTGACCCGCAAGATGACCGCCATGACCGGATTCACCAGTACCGCCTATGTGGGCGAGACAAGAATACTGACCCTGAACGAGGACAAGAACCGGAACTGAGGCCCCGTGCCCGCAGAACAAGGAGGTGTGCACCAGAGGAAGATGAGGGGAGCCCCGGCCCGCGCCGATGCCCGGCGACACCCGACCGCTTGGCGGTGGTGCTCGTCATCGGCGGGTTGGGGAACAGTTTGCGTCAAGAGTGCCGTGCGACCTGGTGGTCGCCACGCGGCGCGGAACCACAAACAGGAAGGAGAACTAGACATGAACAAAAGGGGTATGATGCTGCCGTGCTTCTTCGCGGCAATGGCGCTGCTGTTCGGCGCAGGGACGGCCAAGGCCGTGGAAACCGTCGCCGGTGAGCTGGCGGCGCCGACCATCACCATCGACCGTACCGAGATCAACAACGGCGGCACCATCAAGGTGACCGGCCAGGCGCCGGCCGGCAAGCCGGTGTATCTCGAGGTCTGGGCCGAGGGCCACGATGTGCGGGCCAACCGCTTCGACAGCGACAAGGACAAGGAAACCGGCAAACGGCCCTACATCTTCTACATCACCGGCGAGATGCCGGCCTACTACAAGATCTTCGTGCCCAAGGAGATGCAGGCCAAGATCGACGAGGAAAAAAAGAAGGGCAACAAGTGGAGCTATTCCGAACTGCTCAAGAATCTCGGCGCGGGCGATGCCTTCAACGTGCCGGCCCAGGCCAAGATCGACCGCTACCAGTCGACCCTGATGGCCAGCGTCATCGGCAGCCGCGGCGAGCAGTTGCCGGCCATGGACGAGAAGGAGAACCGCAAGCGCTCCATGCAACTGGTCAAGGCCCGTTTCCGCAGCATCAACAACGTGTTCACCGCCAATGTCGACGTCAAGCCGGACGGCGCCTACAGCGCTGAACTGAACATCCGCAAGGGCATCGCCCCGGGCAAGTACCACGTGGTTGCCGTGGTCGACAAGCAGGCCAAGAGCCAGCCCATGACCTTCGACAACAAGATCGCCTTCCCCAACATGTACCTGGCCAACGCCGGCACCAGCCTGAACATCTTTTATCCCTTCATCCTGTCGCTGTGCGTGGCCATCTTCGGCGTGCTCATGGGCGCGGGCGGCGGCTTCATCATGAACCCGCTTCTGCTGGCCCTGTTCCCGGCCCTGCCGCACACCGTGGTCGCCGGTACGGTCACGCCCACCGTGCTCTTCTCCCAGGGCAGTGGTATCCTCAACTACTCCAAGATCAAGTTCATCAACTGGAAGCTGGGCTGCGGCATCGGTATCGCCATGCTCCTGGGCGGCTTCATCGGCCCGAAACTGACCGAAATGATCACCCTGGACCAGTTCAAATTCGCCTTCGGCTGGATCCTCCTGGTCCTGGCGGCCCTCATGCTCTACCAGACCACCCCCGGGTACCTGGCCAAGAACAAGAGGGAACAGGCCATTCTGAAGGAATTCAAGAAGCGCGCCGAAGAATCCGCCAAGGCGACAAACTAACAGACTCAGCACGAGGAGGACGACATAATGAAAATAGAGTTCTGGGGACAGGAGTTTAAGGTCAATATGGTGGTCGGCTGCATCGGCGGCTTTCTCATCGCCATCATGTCATCGATGTTCGGTTTCGGCGGCGGGCCCTTCATGGTGCCGCTCATGACCGTGGCCCTGCGGCTGCCCATGTACCTGGTGGTCGGCAGTTCGCTGCTCGCCATCTTCTTCAACACCTCGATCAGTTCGCTGCGCCATTACCAGTTCGGCAACTTCGACCTGCTGTTCTTCCTGGCCATGTTCCCGGCCGCGATCCTGGGCGGCTACATCGCCCCGCAGATCGCCAAGCGGGTCAGCCCGATCGTGGTCAAGCGCGTTGCCTGCGTGGGCCTGATCCTTTTGGCCCTCAACCTCTTGGGCGTGTATTGAGCTGACTGATTCGCCCTCCCGGGCGGGTTCGGCCACACACCGATCCAACCCGGGCACAGCCCCGCAGACCGTGGACACCGGCCGGAAATTCCGGCCGGTGTCCTTTTTTTTGGGAACCGTCATCCCGGGGCGGGGAAAGGCGCGCTCTGCCGCGCCCGGCGTTTCTTTCCTGTTGGCCGGAACAGAAAAACGAGATATATTTCTTGTCATTATCAGTGGCGGGTGCGATAGTGGCGCCACCTTCAGGCCGGATTTTCCTTGACCGGGAAAGAGAAGATGACAACTTTTAGCCCCAGTATGCTAGGATCCGAGAAGCGCAGGCATGCGCGGGTGGATTTCAGTCGCAGCGTCAACCTGGTGGCCGGGAACAGGCCCCAGGGCGCCTACCCGGCACGGAACCTGAGCCTGAGCGGCCTGTACCTGGAAGGCGTTTTCGATGTGCCCGTGGGCGAATCCTGTCGCCTGGAACTGCACGATACCAATGCGACCTCGTGCCAGTTCTACGGATTTTCCGGCAGGATCTCCCGGCGGGATGAACGGGGCATCGGTGTCGAGTTCACCTCCATGGGTCGGGAAAGCCTCATGTTTCTGCAGACCATGGTCCTGTACTGCGCGGACGACCCCATCGGCGCGGCCAGTGAGTTTCACGAGGAGTTCGCCCCCGGTCCCCCCCCTGTCTGCTGAGGGGGCCGCCCAAAACAGGACATCACTGCCCGGCCCGCAGGGATGTCTCGTACCGCTGATCAGATCGGGCCCCCTTTTTCGCGGTCCTTCGCCCGCTTCCCCCTCCGGTTTCCGGCATGAACCAGTCACCACAAGCAACCAAGTCAGTGCTCCACCTTTTTGGCGGGCTCGGCGACACCACCCTGTATGTCCTCTCGGATCTGGGCCGCATGGGCCTGTTTCTCCTGCACGCCGTTCTCGGCCTGTTCCGGCGGCCTTTCCGTTTTCGCGAACTGGTCAAGCAGACCTGCTTCATCGGCGCCAGTTCGTTCACGGTCATCTTTTTCACCGCCCTGTCCGTGGGCATGGTGCTCGGGTTGCAGGGCTACTACTCGCTGAACAAGTTCGGCGCCGAAGGCATGCTCGGCTCGGCCGTGTCCCTGTCGCTGGTCATGGAACTCGGGCCGGTGCTGACCGCGCTCATGGTCGCCGGCCGGGCGGGTTCGGCAATGTGCGCCGAGATCGGCATCATGCGCATTTCCGAACAGATCGACGCCCTCGAGTGCATGGCCATCGACCCCTTCCGCTACCTCGTCTCGCCCAAGTTCCTGGCCACCCTCATTTCGGTGCCGCTGCTCACCGGGCTGTTCAACGTGGTCGGCATCGCCGGCGGCTACATCGCCGGGGTCAAGCTCATGGGCGTCAACGGCGGCGCCTTCATCGCCGGCATGCAGCAGAGCGTGACCAACCACGACCTGCGCATGGGTGTGATCAAGTCCTTTGTGTTCGCGCTCCTGGTGGTGTGGATCTGCACCGGCCGGGGCTACTTCGTCCAGAAGATCAGGGGCGCGGGGTTCGGCGCGGAGAGCGTCAGCAAGGTGACCACCCAGGCGGTGGTGCTCAGTTCCATCGCCGTGCTGGTCTTCGACTACCTGCTCACCGCGGTGCTGCTGTGAGCGGCGCGGACAACACTCCCCGGCCGGACTGGGCCATCCGTTTCGTCGACGTGTGCAAATCGTTCGGCGATCGCAACAAACGCCACACCGTGCTCGACCGGGTCAGTTTTTCCGTGCCCAGCGGTCGGACCACGGTGATCGCCGGCGGCAGCGGCCAGGGCAAGAGCGTCATCCTCAAGCTGATCCTCGGGCTGCTGCGGCCGGACTCCGGCCAGGTGCTGGTCGGGGACAGGAACATCGCCGCCCTGGATTACGACGAACTGCAGGAAACGCGCATGAAGTTCGGCGTGCTCTTCCAGGGCTCGGCCCTGTTCGACAGCCTGAACGTGTTCGAGAACATCGCCCTGCCGCTCAAGGAGCGGACCAGGATGACCAGCGCCCAGATCCGCGAGCGCGTGTCCGCGACCCTGGAACAGCTGGGCCTGACCGGCCACGAGGACAAGTACCCGGCCCAGCTCAGCGGCGGCATGAAAAAAAGGGTCGGACTGGCCCGGGCCTTGCAATTGGACCCGGAGATCGTGCTCTACGACGAGCCGACCACCGGTCTCGACCCGGTCATGACCAAGGAGATCTACGAGCTGTTCACCAACACCCAACAACGGCTCGGTTACACGGCGGTGATCGTCAGTCACGACATCCCGCAGGTGTTCGACCTGGCCGACCAGATCATCCTGCTGAACAAAGGTGAGTTCGACGTGTTCACCGACGTCAGCCAGATTTCCGCCTCGACCAAACCGTTCATCCGCGAATTCGCGCGAATGGTCATGGGTATGGAAGGCGAGTGAGCAACAGGAGGAGAGAAGAGATGGGAAATTCCCGCGTGGAGATAACGGTCGGCCTGTTCCTGGTCATGGGCTTCCTGGCGCTGGGCTGGCTGGCCCTGCAGCTGGGCGAGGTGCCCTGGCTGACCGAGGCCAAGACCTACACCCTGAACGCCGAATTCAGCAACATTTCCGGGGTCAAGTCGGGCGCGGACATCCAGATTTCCGGGGTGACCGTGGGCAAGGTGCGGCAGCTGCGCCTGAGCGAGGACAACCTGGCCATCGTCACCATGCAGCTCGACAAAGGCGTCTCGGTGCCGGTGGATTCCATGGCCTCGGTCAAGTCGCAGGGCATCATCGGCGACAAGTTCATCCAGATCACCCTGGGCGGAGACGAAACCGCCTACCAGCCCGGGGAGACCATCGTGGACACGGAATCGGCCGTGGATCTGGAATCGCTCATCAGCAAGTTCGCCTTCGGCCAGGTGGACAAATAACCGGAGTCACCGTCGCCATGCTCACCCCGCGCGTCCAACTCTTCGTCCTTCGCCTGCTCCTTTGCCTGAGCCTGACCTGGGCCGGTCCGGCCGCTGCCGTCGATTACCTCGACGACGCCGCCTACGAGGAGACCGCGGCCGAGGCGAACGTTCCTGACCCGATCGAGCCGTTCAACCGGGCCATGTTCGCCTTCAACGACACCCTGTACGTGTGGGTGCTCGATCCGGTCGCCACCGGCTACAGCAAGGTGCTGCCGGCGGACATCCGCGGCTGCATCGGCAATTTTTTCAGCAACCTGGCGGAACCGGTGCGCTCGGTCAACTGCCTCCTGCAGGGCAGGTTCCGCGACTCAGGCCTGGCCCTGAGCCGCTTCGCGATCAACTCCGTGTGCGGGGTGTTCGGTCTGGCCGACCCGGCCTCGAAGGAGTTCAAGATCGCGCCGGTCCGCGCCAGCCTGGGGGAAACCCTGGGGGTGTGGGGACTCGGGGACGGCTTCTACCTGGTGGTGCCGTTCATGGGGCCGTCCACCCTGCGCGATTTCACCGGTGATGTGGTCGACTCCATCGCCAGGTCCTCGTATGCACCCTGGAAC
>JAGODN010000175.1 GCA_017998195.1 Desulfobulbus sp.
AAACCGGAGAAGCTGAGACGGTCGAACCGGCACCGGTGGAGACCCGTACCGAGCGAAGGCGGCCGGCCCGGGTGAGCGAACCGGCGGTCGAACCGACCGACCGGGCCGACGACGAGGCGACCGGCGAGGCCGTTGCCCCTGTGGAAGAGGAACCCGAGGAGCCGCCGTCGGCGGAAGCGCTCGAGCAGATTCGGGCCGACCTGGGACAACTGCTCGAACTCATGGGATTCCCTTCCGAGGTCCGGGTGGTCTTCGAGGACAACACCGTGCACTGCACCATCACCGGCGCGCACGAGGAGCAGATCGTTGGTCCCGAGGGGCGTACCCTGGACAGCCTGCAGTACCTGCTGCGCAAGATGGTCGCCGCCTGTGTGCCGGACCGGATCATGCTTGCCCTCGATGCCGGCGGCTTCCGCGAACGCCGCGCCGGGGAACTGCGGGAGCGGGCCCTGGAACTGGCCGAGCAGGTGAAGGCCGACGGCAAGACCCAGGCCATCCCGGCCCTCAACCCCTCCGAACGGAGGGTGGTGCACATGGCCCTGCAGGAGGACAAGGGGGTGCGCAGCCGTTCCGTGGGCGAGGGACTGTTCAAAAAGGTGCTCATCTACAAGCCCGGCAAGGGACGCCGTCCCTCCTCGAGAAAGCGGCGCGGAGGGCAGGGTGGCCGCACGTCCGGCGACTGACACCATCGCCGCCATCGCCACCGCCCCGGGCGCGGGCGGGATCGGCATTGTCCGCATCTCCGGGGCCGAGGCCCTGCCGATCCTCCGCCGGGTCTTTGTTCCCCGCCGTCCGCGGGACCGTTTCGCCAGCCACCGGCTCTACTACGGCACCGTCATCGCCCCCGACGGCCAGCCCCTCGACGAGGCGCTGGCCGTGCACATGCACGCCCCCCACACCTATACCCGTGAAGAGGTGGTCGAACTCCACTGTCACGGCTCCCACCTGGTCCTCCAGGAGGTGCTGCGCCACGTGCTCGCCCTCGGCGCCCGTCCCGCCGAACAGGGCGAGTTCACCAAGCGGGCCTTCCTCGCCGGCCGTATCGACCTGACCCGGGCCGAGGCGGTGATGGACCTGCTGCAGGCGCAGACCACCCGGTCCGCGCGCTTGGCCGTCAACCAGTTGCAGGGACTGCTTGCCGATATGCTGGCGGCCATCCGCGAAGAACTGGTCACCCTGCTGGCCTTGCTGGAGGTGGCCATCGATTTTCCCGAGGACGACGTCGAGATCTTTCCGGCCGGGGAGGCGGCGGTGCGCCTGCGGGAAGGGGTGGTCGGTCCGCTGGAACGGCTGATCGCCATGTCGAAACAGGGGCGGATCGTCCGCGAGGGCGTCAAGGCGGTCATCGCCGGCCGACCCAATGTGGGCAAGTCGAGCCTGCTCAACGCCCTGCTCCAGGAGGAACGGGCCCTGGTCACCCCCCTGCCCGGGACCACCCGGGATACCATCGAGGAAGCGATCAGCATTCGCGGCATCCCGGTGCAGCTGGTGGACACCGCCGGCATCCGCGCCCACGAGGATCCGCTGGAGGCGATGGGTATCGAGCGGGCCCGGCAGAAGTGCCGGGAGGCGGACCTGCTCCTGTTCGTCATCGACGCCCGGGCCGGTCTGACCGATGCGGACCGGGAACTCTATGCCCTGATCAGTGACCGGCCGCACGTGGTCGTGGTCAACAAGCGGGAGCTGATTGCCGAGGAGAAGTGGGCCACCTTTGCGGCGGCCTTTCCGGAACAGCCGGTGGTGGCGGTTTCGGCGCGCGAGCGGCTCGGCCTGGAATCGCTCGAAGAGGCGGTCTGCCGGCTGGTGCTCGGCGACGGCAGCGGTCTCGCCGAGCAGATGACCTGCGCCCCCAACGTCCGCCACCGCGCCGTTCTCGAAAAGGCGTTGGCCGCCTGCCACCGCTTCGCCGAGGCTCTGGCCGCGGGGGCGCCGGTGGATCTGCTGGCGGTGGAGGTGCAATCGGCCCTGGACGAGTTGGCGGACCTGGTCGGTCTGACCACCCCGGAGGATGTGCTCGACGCCATTTTCAGCCGCTTCTGCATCGGCAAGTGAAATCCTGCCGAACGTCGGCTTGGGCGCGGGAGTGACGAAAGGGGCCGGAGCTTCGCCCGGTCAGCGGGCGGCGTTCTTGGCGACCTTGGGCAGGTCGGCGACGCGGACATAACGCATCGGGTCCACCGGTTTGCCCTGGTGATGGATCTCGTAGTGCAGGTGCGAGCCGGTACTCCGGCCGGTACTGCCGACCAAACCGACCTTCTGTCCCTGCACGATGCGGTCGCCGCGTTTGACCAACCGTTTGCTCAGATGGGCGAACAGGGTTTCGAACCCGTTGCCGTGGCTGACCCGGATGAACTCCCCGTAGTCCCGGGCATACCCGGATTCCTTGACTCGGCCGCTGCCGGTCGCCTGCACCGGGTCGCCGGTGTTGCCGCGGAAGTCGAGGCCGCTGTGGAACGCCTTTTTTCGATTGAACGGGTCGGTGCGGTGACCGAATTCGGAGCTGATCTCGGTGGCCATCGGCTTGCCGAGCGGCAGGTTTTCCAACGCATCCAGGTACAGGTCCAGTTCCCTGCCCAGTTTTTCCCTGCCAGCCTTGTCCGCCTGTGAGGCAATGAACAGACCGCCGCTGTGCTTCGGGTCGTTCATGACCTTGACATCCCCGGCCGACCGCTTGATCACCGCATTGAGGGCCCGGGTTCGCTCGTCCAGTCGGGCCGTCTTGACCGCCAACAGTTCCTCCTGCCTCTTTTTCAGCTCGCTGATCTGCATTTCATACTGACGGATCTGTTCCCCCCTGCGCTGCGACCGGGCCGCCAATTCCTGGCGGGCGGTGGCGAGCTGGTGCTTCAGTGCTTCGATCTGACTCTGCAGGGCGGCGGCGGTGTGCGGCGGGGGTTGGTGCAGGCGGGTGCTGAGGTGGGCGACCTGACGCTGCAGGTCCTGGTTGGCGGTATAGTATTTGGCGCTGAGCAGGGAACCGGCGGTGAGCAGCACCGCCGCGATGGTGGCGGCGATGCAGGTGTTTCTCAGGGTGTGCCGGTGGAGCACGACCGTCTCGCTGTCACCGCCGTCACCGGTGCCGTGGAATTGTGGGGTATTGCGTACCATAGGAAAGGGGGATGTATGGTCGTGGGGGCGACGCCCGGGCCTGAGCGGAGTTGTTGCAGAACCCGGATCAGGACCTCGGGGGGCGCCACGCCTTGATCTTGTTGATTAAGCAAAACGGCTGAAATTAAAAATAAACGTTTGCTTATCCGTCTCTTTTCAGAAAATTCCATCTTTTATAACCAGAGACGACGAATAATGCAAGCGCAAGGGGCTCCCCGGGACGGTGGTGGACAGCGGCCGAAAAAAGAACGTGCCGATTTGTTGGGGAAAATCCGGTGCGCAGGAATCGGGGAAAAAGCAGACGCGCCGCACCCGGGGTTCGGGTGCGGCGGATGGTGGCGGTTACTTGCTGAAGCTGTCGGCGAACAGTTTGTCGATGGCGACGATGCCGTCATCGCTCAGGTAGCGTGTGCCCGAGCCGACAAAGGTGTTGTAGCAGATGCGCGGCTCGTCCTCCTGCCAGCTGCCGTCCTTCCAGGTGAACCAGTGGCGCCGGTGCTGGTCGTAGACGTGCAGCGGCCGGTTGAACAGCTTGGCCAGTTCCACTGCCCAGCCGGTGCCGCCCTTGACGGAATTGTCCTCGAGGATGGTGCCGACCACGAACACCTGGTGCCCCTTGTTGACCATGTGGAAGATGGTCTGCAGCACCCGACGGATTTTCTCGGTTTCATAGTAGGTGCGGTTCATCATCCGCGAGGCCAGTTCCATGCTGATGTCGCCCCGCTGCAGTTCCTCCTCGCTGAGCAGCACCGGGTTGCGGTCGCGGTTGAGCTTGTGCTCCGCGAAGGTGAAAATGATCTCCTGGATACCGTATTTTTCGGCGTTTTCACCGAAAGCGGTCTCCGCTCCTTTCAGACCGCCGTGGTAGAGCGTGCAATCGTGTGCATTCATGGGCAAATAACCTGTGGTGTTGGGGTGGAAAAAGGAGACCGCCCGGCAAGGGTGCGGGCGGCGTTCAGCAGCAGTGGACAGCGCGGGCAGCTATTTTTCCGCGCTAAAGAACACCCGGCGGGGCGCCGGATACCCCTCTATAGTATGCAGCGGGTTTTCCTTGTCAATGAAATCTTCATAGGATTCGTAGTGCATCCAGGCGGTCCTGCGTTGCTCCGCTCCGCTCATCGCGTGCTCGCAGAACAGCCGCACCGCCTTGAACCCGGACCGGGTCAGCCAGTTGTGCAGGCAGCTGGCAGTGGGCACGAACCAGGTGCCCGGCACCTTGGCGTAGGTCCGTTCGGGAAACAGCGCCACCGGTTGGTCACCGGGAATGGCCTGGGATTCGAGAATCAGCCGGCCGCCGGGCACCAGGGCGGTGTGCAGGTCGCGCAGCGCCTCCAGCGGCGAGGGCCGGTGATAGAGGATGCCGAGGCAGAAAATGACGTCGAAGCAGCCCGGGAACAGGGGCAGGTGCTCGATGCCGAGCAGTTCGGTGTGCAGCGTCTGCTGCGCGGCGAAGCTGTTCAGGGTATGAAAGGTGTAATAGTGCTGCACATAGGGCTCGAAGCCGAGCACGAACGAAGGCTGGTGGGCGGCCATGCGGAACAGGTAATAGCCGTTGTTGCTGCCGATGTCGGCCACCACGCGGCCTCTCAGGTCCGGCAGTTCGGACACGATCCGGTTCCATTTGCGTTCGCTGCGCCATTCGGCGTCGATGTCGATGCCGAACACGGAAAACGGACCCTTGCGCCAGGGCATGAAGGCCTGCAGGACCTCGCGGACCTGCTCCTGGTCGCGCGGGGCCAGGTCGTCGGCCGTGCCGATGCGGACCACGTCGCCTGCGAAATCGCAGGCTGAGGCGCGCAGGTGGCGGACCGACTGCCAGGGTTCACGGTAGCGGAGAAAGCCTCGCTTGGCCTGGCCGATCCAGGCGGCCTTGTCGGCGAGAACCCGTTGCAGCGCCTCCCGGTGGGCGCGGGGAAAGCGGTCACAGAGTTCCATGGCAGCCTTTTTTCAGGGCGACAAGGGAGAGGAAATTGAACCATTTGAAGAAAATCTCGGTTTCCGCGAACCCGGCCTGGCGGAGCATGGCGAGGTTTTCCTCGGCGGAAAAGGGGATGAGCACGTTCTCGAGCGCCTCGCGCTTGGCGGCGATCTCCAGTTCCGAATAGCCCTGGCCTCGCTTGAAGGCGTGGTAGATGTCGATGAAGTCCCGGTTGAGCCGGCCGGCGTGGGAGATGGTCTTTTCGCTGAGGATGAGGAGGCCGCCGGCGGGCAGGGCGGCGTAGAGCCGCCCGACAAAGGCCTGGCGCGCCATGGGCCGGAGAAACTGGAGGGTGTAATTGCAGAGGAAGGCTGCGGCCGGTGGCAGGGCGCAGCTGGTGATGTCCTCCACATGGAAGCTGATCTGTCCGGACTTGCCGAACATGGCGGTCTTGCGGCGGGCCTTGGCGAGCATGGCCGGGGCGTTGTCCAGGCCGATGAAGCGAAATCCCCTGCCGTCGAGCAGCCGGGCGAGTTCCAGCAGGGTCGTGCCGGTGGAACAGCCCAGGTCGCAGACGGTCGCCCCGTCCGGCAGACGGGCGGCCAGCAGCTGGGCCATGCCCTCGATCACCGTGCGGTAATAGGGGATGGAGCGGTTGAGCATGTCGTCGAAGACCTCGGCCACCCGCTCGTTGAAGGTGAAGTCCTCGTCCACCGTGCCCGAGGCGTAGAGGGTGTCCGGCCTGGCGGGAGGGGTCGAGGGCGATGGTTTGGGCTGTTCAGGCATGGG
>JAGODN010000176.1 GCA_017998195.1 Desulfobulbus sp.
GAGCGGCCAGTCCCCGCCGGTCGGCGGCCCGGAGGTGGCCGCGACCATCGCCCTGTGGCTCGACCGCTGCCGGCCGGAGCGGCGCCGCCAGGTGCAGGTGGCCTTCTACGGCGGCAGCTTCACCTGTCTTGCGCCCGAGCGGCAGGAGGAACTGCTCGCGCCGGTGCAACCGTTCCTCGACCGGGGCGTGGTCCACGGGATTCGCCTGAGTACCCGGCCGGACTGCATCGACGAGCGCAGCCTCGACCGGCTCGCCCGCTTCCGGGTGAACATTATCGAGTTGGGCGCGCAGAGCTGTGACGATGCGGTGCTCGCCCGCGCCGGCCGCGGCCACGACAGCGCGGCCATTGCCCGGGCCGTCCGGCTGGTGCGGGCGCGCGGCTTTCGCCTCGGCATCCAGCTGCTGCCCGGCCTGCCCGGAGAGGATTTCGCCAGCCTGCGGCGGACCACGGCCACGGTCATCGGCCTGCGCCCGGATTTCGTCCGCATCTACCCGGCCCTGGTGCTGGCGGGCAGCGGCCTGGCCCGCCTGTACCACCGGGGGGGATACCGGCCGCTCTCCCTGACCCGGGCGGTGGCCCGGGTCGCGTGGATGAAAAAACGGTTTGACGCCGGGGGAATCGAGGTGGTACGGATGGGCCTGCAACCGACCGGGGAACTCGAGCGCGCCCTGGTTGCCGGCCCCCATCACCCGGCCTTCGGCGAACTGGTGCTCGGCCGGCTGATGTTCCGCCAGGCGCGCCGGCTGCTGGCCCGGGCGCCATCCGATGGGCCGGTCACCCTGGTGATCGCCGAGCGTGACCGCTCGATCTTCCAGGGGCAGCGCGCCGTTAACCTGCACCGGCTGCGGCAGCTGGGCCTGGCCCGCAACCTGGTCGTGCGCACCGACAGGGACCAGCCGCGATTGAGCGTACGGGTGGCGGCCGCATGAACCAGCCTGCCGCCTCCGCCCTGGCCGGCCGGCTGCTGGCCGCCTGGATCCTTTGCCTGGTCCTGGCCGGCTGCACGCCGCCGCCCGAACTGGAGCCGCTGGCCGCGGACGCGGTGGTGCTCGCCTTCGGTGACAGCCTCACCTTCGGCACCGGCGCCGGCCCCGGCGAGAGCTACCCCGAGGTGCTCTCCGGCCTGATCGGCCGCACCGTGGTCAATGCCGGCGTGCCGGGCGAGGTGAGCACGGACGGCCTCCTCCGGCTGCCCGCGCTGCTCGACCGGGAACAGCCGGCCCTGCTGCTCCTCTGCCACGGCGGCAACGACCAGCTGCAGCGACTCGACCCGGCCCGGTTGGCCGACAACCTGCGGGCCATGATCCGCGAGGCCCGCGACCGGAACATCGCGGTGGTGCTCATCGCCGTGCCCGCGCCGGGTCTGTCGCTCCGGCCCCTGCCGCTGTACGCCGGGATCGCCGACGAGTTCGGCCTGGCCGCGGACCTGGAGACGGTCGCGGACATCCTCGGCGACCGGGCCCTCAAGTCCGACTACATCCACCCCAACGCGGCCGGCTACCGCCGCCTGGCCCTGGCCGTGGCCGACCTGCTGCGCGCCGCCGGGGCCGTCCCCTGACCCGCGCCAACCACCGGCGGGCGGCCGTCACCGGCGTGCCGATCACCACCCCTGCCGACAACCCTGCCGCCGGCCCCAGCCCGAACCCGGCCCGGCGGCCCGCAACCTCGTGTTCCCATGCTCAGCATCAACGATCTCAACCTGCAGTACGGCAGCAAGCATATCTTCCGCAACGTCTCCGTCCAGATCCACACCGGCGACCGGGTGGGGTTGGCCGGCGTCAACGGCGCCGGCAAGTCCACCTTGCTGCGCATCATGTGCGGCGAGCAGGACGTGGACCCGGGCATCGTCAGCCGCGCCTCCTGGTTCTCGGTGGCCTACCTGCCCCAGGAGGTGACCATCGACCTGGGCGAACGCAGCCTGTTCGACGAGGCCCAGTCCGCCTTTGACGACGTGCTCGCCCAGCAGGAACAGCTCGAACGGGTGAGCGGCGAGCTGGCCCTGCTCGACCCGGACAGCCCGGAGATCGACGGCCTGCTCGCCCTCCAGGGCGACCTCCAGCACGCCCTCGAGGGGTGCGACGTGTTCCGCATCCGCCCGCAGATCGAGCGGGTGCTGTTCGGCCTGGGCTTCTCCGCCGCCGACCTGGACCGGCCGGTGGGCAACTTTTCCGGCGGCTGGATCATGCGGCTCTTGCTCGCCAAGCTGCTGCTCAAGAAGCCCTCGCTGCTGCTGCTCGACGAGCCCACCAACCACCTGGATCTGGACTCGCTCACCTGGCTGGAGGAATTCCTGCTCCAGTACCAGGGGGCCATGGTCATCATCAGCCACGACCGCGCCTTCCTCGACCGGGTGACCGGGATCACCTGGGAGCTGAGCCTGGGCCGGCTGACCGTGTTCCGCGGCAACTACTCCCATTACCTGGTGGAAAAGGCGCAGCGGCTGGAGTTGGAGCGCGCCGCCTACGACAACCAGCAGGCCCAGATCCGCCAGAGCGAGCGGTTCATCACCCGCTTCCGCGCCAAGTCGACCAAGTCAAAGCAGGTACAGAGCCGGGTCAAGCAGCTGGAGAAACTGGAGCGCATCGAACTCTCCGAGACCGAGCGCACCATCCGCTTCACCTTCCCGCCGGCCGCGCCCTCGGGTCGCGACGTGCTCACCCTGGACGGGGTGCGCAAGAGCTTTGCCGGCCGCACGGTGTTCAACGGGGTCAGCCTCAACCTGCAGCGCGGCGACAAGCTGGCCGTGGTCGGCGTCAACGGCGCCGGCAAGACCACCCTCCTGAAGATCATCGCCGGCCTGGAGCCGGCCGAGGGCACGGTCCGTCCCGGGCACAACGTCATCCTCAGCTACTTCGGCCAGCACCAGGCCCAGGAACTGGCGGGTGAGCTGAGCATCCTCGACACCGTCTATCACACCGCGGTGGACATGACCATCACCCAGGTCCGCTCCCTGCTCGGCGCCTTCCTGTTCACCGGTGACGAGGTGGAGAAGCAGGTGCGGGTGCTCAGTGGCGGCGAGAAGTCGCGGGTGGCGCTGGCGCGCATGCTGGTGCGGCCCGCCAACCTGATGCTGCTCGACGAGCCGACCAACCACCTGGACATGAGTTCCCAGGAGATCCTCCAGGAGGCCATGGCCCAGTACGAGGGCACGATCATCGTCGTCTCCCACAACCGCTTCTTCGTCAACTCGTTCGTCAACAAGGTGCTCGAGATCAGAAACGGCCGGGCCACGGTCCACGAGGGCAACATCGACGACTACCTGGAGTGGCGGCGCAAGGAGGAGACCCGCGCCGGGGAGGCGGCCGCGCAGCCCCCCGGCGGCGCGAAGCCGGCCGCAACGGGCGACGACAACAGCGCCGACCGCAAGGCCCAGCGCCGCCAGCGCGCCCTGGAACGACAGGAACTCAACCGGAAGCTCGGTCCCTGGCGGCGCAAAAACGAGGAGGCCGAACAGGAAATCGAGCGGTACGAACGCCGCAAGGCTGAACTGGAAGCCCTCATGGCCGACCCGGACCTGTACGGCGACCAGGAGCGGTGGAGCGCCACCAGCCGGGAGTACGGCCAGGTGGAGCGTCACCTGGAGCGGGCCTTCCAGCGCTGGGAAGAGGCCCAGGCCGCCATCGAGGCCATCGAAAAAGAACTCTGAGGGTCCGGTCCGCACCGGTCCCTCCGAAACCGGGCCGCCGATGCACGGCGGCCCCCATCCCCTTCGCGGAGCACACCATGAAAAAAATAGCGGCCCTGCTTCTCTGCCTGGTTTTCGCCGGCGGCGTCGGCGCCTACCTGTACCTGACCTGGGCGCCGCCGGCCGGGGGCCAGTCGGCCCGCTACCTGCCGCCGGACGCGCTCGCCGCGGTCCGCCTCACCCATCTCAACGAGCTGGCCGACCGGTATCCCGGATCGCCGCTGGGCCGGTTCACGGCCCGGGACACCGTGCACGCCATGCTCGTGGACCTGCACGCCGACAAGCAGACCGTGGCGCGGTACGACGAGTTCCACGACACCGTCGCCCGGGTGATGACCAACCCGGCCTTCCGCGCGGTGTTCGGCGACGATGCCACCCTGGCCGTGCTCCCCCCGGATCCGGCCGCCTTTCAGGACGATCCGGTGGTCACCCTGCGCCGCTCGCTGGTGATCGTCGCCGCCACCCAGGCCTCGGCCGCGCTCGACCTGGTCGGCCGCCTGGCCCCGGGCGCCAACATCACCCGGGAGACCGTGGACGGGTTGGAGCTGACCCGGGTGGTGCTCGATGACGGCCAGACCGTCTTTGCCCACGTGGACGGCGGCAGCGTGCTGTTCGCCTACGAACCGGCGGTGATCGGCCGCTGCCTGGAGGTGCGCCGCGGCGAGGTGAACCTGCAGGAGGCCCCGGTCTTCCGGGAGGCGGCCGCCTTCTGGGAGCCCTATGCGGCCGAGACCACCTTTGCCCGCGCCTACGTCAACACCCGGGCCCTGGGCCCGCTCCTGCAGAACTCGGCCTACCCGGACCTGAAGGAGGCCGGCGACCTGCTCCAGGGCGTGGACTACGGCGTGTCGGTGAGTCGCCTCACCGACCGCGGGGTGGAAATGCTGGCCCGTTCGCGGCACGGCTATGACCGGCTCCACCAGCTGGTGCGCAGTTCGGTGGACGCGGCAGCCGCGCCCAACCACTCGCTGCACCTCTTGCAGGAGCAGTCGCTCGCCTACAACTGGTCCGCCTCGCTGCGGCCGGAGACGCTCGCCCAGGCCCTGGCCGACGACGGCCAGAACACGGCCAAGGCGCGGGAGACCTTCGGCGTCAGCCTGGAGGACCTGGGCCGGGCGGTGGGGCCCCAGTACGGCCTGGTGCTGAACGGCATCGCCGCCGGCGGGCTCTTTCCCATCCCGCGCATGACCCTCTTCCTCGGCGTGCGCGACCCGGCCGTGGCCGAGACCGCCCTGGCCGGCCTGCGCCGCAAGGTGGCCGGCTACGGCCTGGCCGTGGAGGAGCAGGAACAGTTCCAGGGCCGGGCCATCTATTCCTGGCCGCTGCTGCCCGGCGAGTCGGCCCAGCCGGCCGCGGTGCTCACCGACACCATGCTCTACCTGGCCAACGGCAAGCAGACCCTCAAGGATCTGCTCGCCGCTCAACCAACCGCAAAGTCGCTGGCGCCGGCGGTGGCCGAACAGCTCGGTCCGGAGCTGAGCGAGCGGGTGCAGGCCGCCAATTTCGGCAGCTTCGTCCTCTACCCGCAGCGGCTCTCCGACCAGACCGGCCCCCTGGTCGACTGGCTGGCCTCCATCCTCGCCACCACCAAGAACCTGTCCGTTTCCAGGGTGGGCAGCGAGATGCAGCAGCTGATGCGCGCCACCGAGTGCGTGGTCGCCACCACCGGCCTCGACCGGGAGGGGGGCGAATGGGCCTTCACCGTGCGCATGGCACCGCCCGCCCCGGCCGAAAAAACGGCACCCTGAACGGTTACCGGGCCGGCTGGCATCGGGAAAAATCTTGCCGAACCGGCTGCGTTCGGGGTAAGGAATTGGGTTCCATTCCCCTGCCGCCGGTGCGGCGGGAACAGAGAAGGGCGCAGGCGGCGAGCCGCCATCCGACAGTTCGCCGCAGGCTCGGCGGGCGCCCCGCACCAAGGACAATCGCCGGACCCGCCAGGGGTTCGGCACAGGAGGAACGACGTGGCTTTTGACAAGGAAACCAAGTTGTGGATGTCCGGCAACGAGGCCATCGCCCTCGGTGCCTGGGAGGCAGGCGTCAGGGTCGCCTCGGGTTACCCGGGCACGCCGTCCACCGAGATCATGGGCAACCTCTCCCAATACGAGGGCCTCTACAC
>JAGODN010000177.1 GCA_017998195.1 Desulfobulbus sp.
GTACAATCAACACTCGTTTCATTTCTGCCTCCTCTGCCTGAATGGTGGTCGTTCGGTCCGTTGTGGACCCCGGCCTGCAGTAGGCCATACTCTCGGCGAAAAGGCAAGTGCCGCAACGGTTTCCAGCCATCGGCCGAGGAGATCGGCGCATCGGTGGGACCATTCCAGGTCGCCGCTCGCCATCGCCCTGCCGCACCTGCCCGACCGGCAACGCCACCGCCGCGACCGGCTTGACGAGCGTCTGCGGGCGCCGTTTCACCCCGGGATTCTTGACCTTGTCCCGCTCCGGTTGAACCCCCGGCCGTGCCGGCCCCCTTTCCTGTATCATCCTCAGGGATTCCTCCAGGAGCGGGCCAGTGCTTTCCCTGCAGACGGGTTCGCCGAACCACCTCCTTGGCGATGCCTTTATCCATGCATCGGCTTGACCGCGTATTTCTGGCGGTAATGGTCTATGAAGGGTTCCCGGCTCCTACCGACCTCCGCGCTGAGGGTGGAGAGCAGCCGTTTGTGGGTTTCCCCGTTCTGGAAAAAGCAGTCCTCGAGGAAGAAGTGGCTGCCGTAGCGGAGTCTCAACAGGTTGGCGTAATGGGCACGCAGCGAGACTTCAATCCGCTCGATCGCTTCCAGGACGAGCAGGCGGAATTTGCGGTCGAAGATGTAGAGATCGAGCACCTGGTCGAAAGTGGTCCCTTGCCGGAAGCGATGCTTCGGGCCTGTGCCCGGTTGCTCAAAGGGAATCCAGTAGCCGCGCAGGCGATAGTAACTGATATGGGAGAGGTAGCGGGCAACCCGGTCCCCATCCGGGATGAGCAGGCCACGGGACCGCAGCAGTTCGATCTGCTGCTCGATAGAAAATGGGGGCTTGGTGTAGTGCACCTCAAGCCCCCAAATAAGTAACCCGCCGGGGTGCGCGTTTCAGGTCGAGCCCTGCAGAGGCGTGGCGGGTGTTGTTCGATTCGAATGACCTCTAAGTAGCAATGATCCTCCGTAATGTCACGGTCAATCTACTCCTTTCGTCCATAGATCTCCCAGGTCCGGTGACCTGTTTGGCGAAGACCTTGCGGCGAGCACCCTCGGTCTCCGGCTTGGGCCGGGACAGGACCCGGAGCGCGCTACCTTCCTTCTGAGCACACCTCATCTCGGGGAGAGCGGGAAAAACCACCGGCCATTCTTCAGAAAGGGCTTCGCCGACACCCGGTATTGCCCCCTGCAGACAGAGTTCTTGACCAGGAAGATGGGGGTGTCTGGTTGGCGGAGGCGTTGTACAGTTTCTCAGACGACACTAAGCGGAACTTTTTGCACACGATTGCCCAACCTTTTATTCTCCTTGTCGATTCTGTCCTGTTGTTTCTTCTGGCGATCCGCCTGCCCACCGTTCAAGCATCCTGGTGCACACGTGACCAGTCAGACAGGTCCAAATTTGCTTGCAGTGTGCTTGCAAATTGCAGAGGCAAAGAAAAAGGGAGTCACAGCTTGCGCCGCAACTCCCTGATATATCGTGGCTGGGGGACAGGGATTCGAACCCCGATAAGCGGAGTCAGAGTCCGCTGTCTTGCCGTTAGACCATCCCCCAGCAAGGTGGCCAGAAAATAGATGCAATGGCCGTTGTTGTCAAGCAAAAACCGGCGGTGCGAACAGGGCCCGGCGCCGGGCCGGGCCGGCCTCAGTCGATGATCAGGCCGGCGTAGCCGACCACCTGGTCGGTGTCGCCGCTGGCCGCGCCGGAGTCGGTGTACTCGACCAGCTCGGCCCGGGTGGCGCCCAGTTCCAGGGCCGCGAGCAGGACGATGGTGGTCGGCATGATCCCGCACATGGAGATGCGCTGGCCGATGACCGTGTCGTACAGTCCGCGCGGGTCCAGGGCGAGGATGCGCTCGATCGCCAGCCGGTCCTTCTGCGACGCCTGCCGGCGCGATTCGTAGTGGCTCATGTCGGTGGAGGCGACCAGCAGCACCGGTTTCCCGAAGCTGCCGATGGCCCCGGCCAGGTCACGGGCCGCGGCCTGGCAGACCCCGTAGGGCACGTGCCCGACCACGATGGGCACGATCCGCAGGTGCGGCTGCACCTGCTGCAGGAACGGGATCTGCACCTCGAGCGAGTGCTCGCTGGCGTGCGCCTCCTCGTCGGCCACGATGGCGGTCGAGCGTTCGAGGATGGCCGCGGCGAGCTGTCCGTCCACCGGCACCGTGCCCATGGGCATGCGCCACTCCTCGGTGCCCAGCGCCAGGGCGGCGCCCCGGCCATGGTGGTTCGGGCCGAGGATGACCACCGTCTCCGGCACCGCCACCGCGCTCACCGTCCGGCCCGCGGTGGCGCCGGAATACACGTAGCCGGCGTGCGGCAGGACCACCGCCAGGGCCGGTTTCTTCGCCCCGGCCGTCTCGGGTACGAGCAGGTCCATGGCGGCGCGCAGTCTGGCAGGGTCACCGGGATAGAATCGGTCCGCCACCACCGGCATTCGGGTCATGGTCTCCTCCCCGCCGGGCCTGCCCGGCGTAAACGGTGTTACCGCTCCCTGGCCTCCCAGGTGGTGCCCTCGGGGCTGTCCTTGAGGGCCACCCCGTGGGCGAGCAGGTAGTCGCGCACCTCGTCCGAGGTGGCCCAGTCCTTGTCGGCCCGGGCCCGGTTGCGCTTGTCGATGAGCTGCTCGATCTCGGCCGGGTCCAGGTCCACGCCGGCGAGCATGCGCGCCCGCACCGCGGCCACGAACCCGGCCGGCTCCTGCTGGAGGATGCCCAGCACTCCGCCCAGGGTGCGCAGGGTCGCCCCGGTCGCCCGAAGCAGCTCCAGGTCGGCTGCCGCCGGCTGGTCAGGCAACTGGCGCAGCACCTTGGCCGCGATCTTGACCGCGTCGAACAGGTGCCCCAGGGCCTGGGCCGTGTTGAAATCGTTGTCCATGGCCTGGGTGAACCGCTGCGCCAGCGTTTCCAGCGCGCTCCGGTCCCTGCCGGCGATCATCCCCTCGCCCGCCGGCCCGGACGCGGGCAGCGCGTCCAGCCGGGCCAGGCAGTCGTACAGCCGCTCCAGCCCGGAACGGGCGTCCTGCAGGGCGGTCTCGGTGAAGTCGAGCGGGTTGCGGTATTGGGTGGAAAAGATAAAGAGCCGCAGCACCTCGGGTTCGTACTGGGCCCGGACGTCCCGGATGGTCAGGAAGTTGCCGAGCGATTTCGACATCTTCTCGTCCTTGATGGTGACAAAGCCGTGGTGCATCCACACCCTGGCGAACTCGGCCCCGGTGGCGCCGCAGCTCTGGGCGATCTCGTTCTCGTGGTGCGGGAAGATCAGGTCCTGGCCGCCGCCGTGGATGTCAAAGGTCTCGCCCAGGTACTTGCGGCTCATGGCCGAGCACTCGATGTGCCAGCCCGGCCGGCCCGGTCCCCAGGGGCTGTCCCACTTGGGCTCGCCCGGCTTGGCCCCCTTCCAGAGGACGAAATCCATGGGGTTTTCCTTGCGCTCGCTCACCTCGACCCGCGCCCCGGCCTGCATGTCCTCGAGCGTCCGGCCGCTCAGCCGGCCGTAGCCCGGGAACTGCTCCACCCGAAAATAGACGTCACCGTTGGAGGGATAGGCCATGCCCTTGTCCACCAGCCGGCCGATCAGCTCGATCATCTCACGCACGTGCTCGGTGGCCTTGGGTTCCAGGTCGGGCCGGACAATGCCGAGCGCGTCCATGTCGGTGTAGAACTCGTCGATGAAGCGCAGGGCAAGGCTTGCCGGGTCCACCCCCTGTTCGGCCGCCCGATTGATGATCTTGTCATCGATATCCGTGAAGTTTCGGACAAAGGTCACCTTGTAGCCGCGGTGACGGAGGTAGCGCACGACCATGTCGAACACCAGCGCCGAGCGGGCGTGGCCGATGTGGCAGTAGTCGTAGCTGGTGATGCCGCAGACGTACAGCCTGACGTGGTTGTCCTCCAGCGGGACGAGGACTTCCTTCTTCCGGGTGAGGGTGTTGTAGATTCTGATGGCCATCTGCTGTCCGAAATCGTTGAACAAAGTTGGGGTTCCGAGCGTTTTTCGTACTCTAATGACTGCGCCCTGAGAACTCAACGGCTTATTGCACGTCCCGGCGGTATTGTCGGCCCACCAGGGGCAGCAGCGCCAGCCCCGGCAGGGCGATGAGAGTGCAGCCGACGAAGAACAGCGGCCAGCCGAGCAGGTCGGCCAGCCAGCCGGCCGGGGCGGCGATGATCACCCGGGGCACGCCCATGCAGCTGGACAGCAGCGCGTACTGGGTGGCGGTGAAGCGGCGGTTGGTGAGCGAGGCCATGTAGGCCACGTAGGCGGCCGTGCCCATGCCGCTGGTGAACTGCTCCAGGGCGATGGCCACCGCCAGGCCGACCACGGTGTTGCCGGCCAGGGCGAGCGCGGTGAAGCTGAGGATGGCCGCGCCCTGGAGGATGCCGAATGCCCACAGGCTGTGGACAATGCCGATGCGCATGAGGATGGCCCCGCCGAGGAGGCCGCCGGCAATGGCCGACCAGAAGCCGAACAGCTTGGCCACCGCGCCGATCTGGGTCTTGGTGAAGCCGAGATCCAGGTAAAAGGGCGTGGTCATGGTCGAGGCCATCTGGTCGCCGAGCTTGTAGAGGAGGATGAACAGCAGGAGGGCCAGGGCGTGGTCGCGGCGGAAATAGTCGGTGAACGGCTCGACCACGGCCTCGCGGAAGGTGCGCGGCGTGCCCCGGGTGAGCGCCGGCTCGCGGCAGCTGAGCGTGGTCACCACCCCCACCAGGAGGGTGGCGGCCATCATCAGGTAGACCTGGGCAAAGCTGAAATGATCGGCCAGGATCAGCCCGCCGCTGCCGGCGAGCAGCATGCCCAGCCGGTAGCCGTTCACGTAGAGCGAGCTGCCCAGGCCGAGTTCGTTGTCGCGCAAATCCTCGCGACGGTAGGCATCGATGACGATGTCCTGCGAGGCGGACAGGAAGGTGACGAGAAAGGCCACCCCGGCCACCACCCAGGGCGAGCGGGCCGGGTCGGTCAGCCCCAGGCCGATGAGGCCGACGATCAGGCACACCTGCGTGACCAGCATCCAGCCGCGCCGCCGGCCGAACAGCGGCAGGGTGAAGCGGTCGAACACCGGCGCCCACAGGAACTTGAGGGTGTAGGGCAGGCCGACCAGCGAGTACAGGCCGATCACGGTCAGGTCCACGCCCTCCTCGGTCATCCAGGCCTGGAGCACGGAGCCGGTGAGCAACAGCGGCACCCCGCAGGCAAAGCCCATGAGAAAGGCGACGAGCATGCGCGGCGAGAACAGCTGGCGAACAAAGGTGGTGGGCATGGACAGGGCCGGGCAGAAGGAATGGGAGTCGGAACGACCGGTCCTTTCTACCGGAATTTTTTGGATTGCACAGGAAAAAAGCGCGGCGGTCGCGGTCGCCGGCCCGTCCAAACTAGCGCGGCGCGAACGGCCGGTAGAGCGGATCGCCGACGAGCACCATCTGCCAGCTCAGGTACGGCAGGCTCACCAGCCAGGTCTCGCCCAGGCTCAGCCAGCCCTCGACGAGCGTCGGGAAAAACAGGTCCGGCGGCGGAAAGGCCTGCAGGTAGGGCTCGTTCACCGGGCCGATGGTGGCGGCCACGCCCTCCTCGATCATCCGCTGACACCACACCTGGCTGCCCGGGGTGCGCAGGGTGGCGCATTCGCCGCTGGCCAGGTGGTAGGCCACCGCGCCGCGCGCCCAGGTGAACGCGTCCACGTAGCGGCTTAAACTGTACCAGCCGCAGTAGAGCGCGCTCTCGGGGCAGTCGCCCGGCTGAAAGAGCGCCTCCCGGTCATCGAGGCGC
>JAGODN010000178.1 GCA_017998195.1 Desulfobulbus sp.
GCCAAATACAGTGCGGCCAGCGGCGTCAAAATCCCGGCCACCGGGTTCTTCGCCCAGACCGCGCCGCCCGCCGATGCCGAGGCGGTGGTGCGCGACCAGGCCTTCCTGCAGGCCGCCTTCGGTTTGCGCAAGGGGGAGTTGAGTTCCATCGTGGAAACCGCCGACGGCTACGTCATCGCCTATGTGGACGATGTCCGCGAGGCGGTGGTGCCCAAGTTGGGCGAGGTTCGCGACCGGGTCGTGGCCGATTTCAAGGCGGCCAGGAGCGTGGAGCTGGCGCGCGCCGCGGCCGAGGCCGCGCTCAAGGCGGCCAGGGAGAAGGGCGCCTGGCCGGAAGGCGTTGCAACGCGGGAGTCGGACTACCTGCAGCGGAGCGGACCGTCCGGGGCCGTGCCGGCGCCGGTCCGTGACGACGCCTTTGCCCGGCTCGGCCAGGACGCCTTGCCGGAACAGGTGCTCACCGTGGGCACCGATTTCTATGTCTACCGGATCCTCGACACCCGTCCGGGCAAGAACCCTGCGGCCGAGGCGCAGCGGGCGAATCTCGAGAAGCAGCTGCTGGCCGCCCGGGAAAACAAGCTGGTGGCCGACTGGCTCAGCCAGCTGCGCAGCGGCGCCAAAATCTGGACCAACAACGAGATGCTCAAGTGATGGTCCTCTCTGTCCCGGTTCCTGCCGGGGAACATCGCCCGGGGTCCGGCCGCGGCCACGCCGCCGGCGCCACGTCCACCGCCGGCCGCGGTCTGCCCGCCCTCCGGCCGCGATGGTGAGCATGGCCTCGTCCTCCCCGGCGACCAGGAGCACCGCGGAGAACGCCCGGGACAGCGTCGATTTGCAGACCGTGGCCGCCCTGCCGGCCGGTGAGCAGCTCCTCCTGCAGCTCATCTCCGTCATCTACGAGCCGGTTTCCGCCGCCTTTCTCACCAAGTGCCTGGCCGCCCTCGATCCGCCGCCGGTGGCCAACCGCCGCCTCGGCGAGGGAGATGTGAGCGAGATGGTTGCCCGGCTCCGGCGCAAGGGGCTGCTCAACAGCAAGAACCAGTGTCCGCCCGTGCTGGCCGAGCAGCTCACCCGGCAGGCCGTGGCCAACCGCCGTTTCCGCCGCTTCGCCGCCCTGGTCGAAAAGGGGGCGCCGGTGGACTACATGCACGGCAAGTGGGTGACCCGCTGCTGGCGGGCCCTGCGTCAGTTCCGCATCGGCGTGTACGCCCAGGACTTCGACCGGCTCGACGAGGCCCTCGCCTTCCTCGAGGGCAGCTGCCGTCCCCACCTGCACACCGACCCGCCGGCCGTACTGGTGACCGCCGGCGCCTTTGATCCGGTCTGGTTCGGCAGCCTGCCGGGCTCTCTCCAGTTTTTCCTGCTCGACCAGGTGATCCGTCACTCGCTGGAACGGCTGCTGCTCTACCCGGAGATCATCGTCTACCTGGAAAACACCCGGGCCATGACCGTGCCCGAGGACGAGCAGGTGCCCTTTCACCGGCTGCTGGCCAGCTGTTACCTGCTGCAGGGCCGGCTGGCCGCCCTGCGTGCCCTGCTCGAGCGGTTCCCCGAATCGTTCGCCGCTTCCGGGTTCGCCGGCACCGTGGCCTTCCTTGGCGGCGACACCGATCAGGCCCTGCACCTCTACGACCAGGACCTGGCCCAACTGCAGCGCTACGCCGGCAGCGAGCCGAGCTTCTTTTTCGGCATCACCGGCCTGTTCTGCCTGTTCGCGCTCCTCGCCCGGGACGGCGAGGGAGACCGGGACCGGGTTCGCCAGGCGGTGGCCACCGTCCTGAACCGTTGCAACGGCTGCCCGGAGGAGTTGTCCTTCCGCTTCCTCGACGCCGTGCTCCGCTCGCCGGATGAGGTCATGCCGGACATGCTGGCGCTCACCGAAGGCCTGATGGCCGACGAGCGCTGCCTCACCTCGCTGGTGGCGATCATGTCGCTCTACTGGATGGGGGTCGACATCCCGCGGGACTTCCAGGACATCCTGCGCCACCTGCACGACCAGGCGATGCGCAACGACTTTCTCTGGGTGGCCATGGAGTCGGCCGAACTGCTCGCCACCCTGGACGAGAGCCAGACCGCCATGCGGCAGACCGCCTGTGACCTCGCCGACCGGCTCGACTGCCGTTTCCTGACCAACATCATCGCCCCGAACGCGGCCTGGAAGCAGAGCCTGGAGGAACTCATCGAGGTGACCCGGAGGATGCGGGAGCCGGAACAGACCACCCGCCTGTGCTGGCTGGTCGAGTATCGCGACGGCCAGCTCGAACTGATCCCCAAGGAACAGCGCCGCTCGCTCACCGGCGAATGGACCAAGGGCCGCACCATTGCCTTCAAGCGGCTGTTCCTCGGCAGGGAGATCGACTACCTGAGCAGCCAGGACCGCGAGATCTGCGCCGCCCTCCAGCAGGTGGAGGTGCGCGAGGGCCGCAACAGCGGCTACGCCTTCGACCCCGGCAGGGCGCTGCCCGGCCTCATCGGCCATCCGGCGGTATTCCTGCGCCGCTCACCGGAAACGCCGGTGGAGATCGTTGCCGGCGAGCCGGAACTGGTGGTGGAGCGCCGCGACGAGGCCCTGTTCATCCACTTCTGCCAGGACATCGGCGAGGGCGAGGTGGCGGTCTGGCCGGAGACGGCCACCCGCTTCCGCGTCATCCAGATCCGCGACGAACACCGGCGGGTGGCCAGGATCACCGGCCGCGACGGTCTGCTCGTGCCGATGGCGGCGAGCAGGAAGGTGCTCGCCGCCATCGGCAACATCGCCTCGTTCATGACCGTGCATTCGTCCATCGAGATGCCCGGCGAGGGCTTGCCGGCGGAGGCGGTGGACAGCGACGCCACGCCGCATGTCCACATCATCCCCTACGGCAGCGGCTTCCGCATCGAGATGTTCGTCCGCCCGTTCACCAGCGGCGGCCCCTACCTCAAGCCCGGCGCCGGGGTGGCCAACCTGGTCACCGAGATCGACGGCCGCCGCTACCGCACCCGGCGCAATCTCAAGCTCGAGGAGGCCCGGGCGCGGGAGATCGAGGAAAGCTGCCCCATGCTCGACCTGGCCATCGACTACGAGCAGGAGAACAGGCGCGAGTGGCACCTGGTGGATCCGGAGGAGTGCCTGCAGGTACTGCTCGAGATCGAGGAGATCCGCGACCGGGTGATCCTGGAGTGGCCGGAGGGGGAAAAACTCGCCGTCCGCCGCCAGGCCGGGGTCAACCAGCTCAACCTGAACATCCGCACCAGCCAGCAGGACTGGTTTTCCCTCACCGGCCAGCTGGAGATCGACCAGGACGAGGTCATGGACCTGAAGACCCTGCTCGACAAGGTCCGGGAGAGCCGCAGCCGCTTCATCCCCATGGGCGAGGGGCAGTTCCTGGCGCTCACCCAGGAGTTCCGCAACCGGCTGGAGGAGTTGATCCTCTACGGCAACAGCCAGCCGGGCGGCGACCGCGAGGTGCGCATCCACCCGCTCGCCGCCATTGCCCTCGAGGAACTGACCCACGAGGCCCAGACCACCGCGGACAAGGGCTGGCGGCAGCGGCTGCAGGCCATTGCCGACGCCCAGGACCTGACCCCGGTGGTGCCTTCCACCCTCAAGGCCGAGCTGCGGGACTATCAGCGGGAGGGGTTCGTGTGGATGAGCCGGCTGGCGCATCTCGGCGTCGGCGCCTGCCTGGCCGACGACATGGGACTGGGCAAGACCCTGCAGGCCATCACCGTGATCCTCAGCCTCGCCCACCAGGGACCGACCCTGGTGGTCGCGCCGACCTCGGTCTGCCTGAACTGGGCCACCGAGGTCAACCGGTTCGCGCCGACCCTGAATTTCCACATGTTCTCGGAGCTGAACCGCGACGCCCTGATCCCGTCCCTGGGCAAGTTCGACCTGCTGGTGACCAGCTACACCCTGCTCCAGCAGGAGATCGAACTGCTTGCCCAGGTGCAGTGGCAGTCCATCGTCCTCGACGAGGCCCAGGCAATTAAGAATGCGGCCACCAAGCGGTCCAAGGCGGCCATGCGCCTGAACGGCCGGTTCCGCCTGATCACCACCGGCACCCCCATCGAGAACCACCTGGGCGAGTTGTGGAACCTGTTCGGCTTCATCAACCCCGGGCTGCTCGGCACCTGGAAGCAGTTCAACCGCCGCTTCGGCATTCCCATCGAGAAGTACCACGACCGGGAGGCGCGGCGCACCCTGAAGAAGCTGATCCGGCCGTTCATGCTCCGCCGCATCAAGTCGCAGGTGCTGGAGGAACTGCCGCCGCGCACCGAGATCACCCTGCGGGTGGAGATGGACCCGGCGGAGATGCGCTTCTACGAGGCGCTGCGCCAGCAGGCCATCGAGAACATCGAGGGCAGCAGCGAGAAGACCGGCCGCCACCTGCAGATCCTGGCCGAGATCATGCGCCTGCGGCGCGCCTGCTGCAATCCGAAGCTGATCAGCGACCAGGTGGACATCGCCTCGAGCAAGCTGCAGGTTTTCGCCGAGGTGGTCGAGGAACTGCTCGGCGGCGGCCACAAGGCGCTCGTCTTCAGCCAGTTCACCGGTCACCTGGCGCTGATCCGGGCCTATCTGGACGAACAGGGGATCAGCTACAAGTACCTGGACGGCACCACCCCGGCGCGGGAGCGGCAGCAGCAGGTGGAGGGGTTCCAGGCCGGCGAGGGGGATCTGTTCCTCATCAGCCTGAAGGCCGGTGGCCTGGGACTCAACCTGACCGCCGCCGACTACGTCATCCACATGGATCCCTGGTGGAACCCGGCGGTGGAGGACCAGGCCGCCGACCGGGCGCACCGCATCGGCCAGAAGCGGCCGGTCACGGTCTATCGCCTGGTCACCGCCAACACCATCGAGGAAAAGATCGTCCGCCTCCACCAGGAGAAGCGCGACCTCGCCAACTCCCTGCTCGAGGGTGCCGACGTCAGCACCCGCATCAGCGCCGAGGAACTGCTCGAGCTGATCCGCAGCGCCTAATCCCCGTTCTCCTCCCCCATCCCCTTGAGCGGACCCATGACGCCGACCAGCCGGGCCGGCAGGTTGGGCAGACCGCTGATCAGCGATACCACCACCGCGGACGCGTACGGTATGGCCTGAATCGCCAGCATCAGCATCCACACCCGGGTGTCGAGCAGGCCGGCGTCAGGCCGCGCGAAGAGGATGCCGCCCACGGCCGTGACCAGCGCGGTGGCAAACAGCAGTTCCTCGCGGGCGTCACCCAGGGCCTTGAGAAAGGCGTTGGCCTGGGCCTTCTTGGGCGTGCGGAAGAAGCCGATGCGGCGGGTGACGAAGCCGGTGACCATGGCCCGGGCGATGGTGTGCGACAGGGCCAGGCCGGCCAGTCCGGCGGCGAGGCTCTGCCGGCGGGTGGCCCCCAGTCGGCTGCGGTAGAGGAAGAACATCTTCAGGCTTTTGAAGACGAACAGGGCCAGGGGCAGGGCCGCGAACACCACGTGCGGCGGCGACAGGTGCTTGGGGAAGAAGATCATGCCCCAGGACCAGCCCAGCGCCAGGATGTTGAACAGCATGTTGATGCCGTCGGCGAACCAGGGCAGCCAGCCGGCGAGGAAATGGTAGCGCTGGCCGCGGGTCAGGCCGGTGCGCTTGAGGCCGAACATGGCCATCATGTGGTGGCGGAGGATGAGCACCGAGCCGTAGGCCCAGCGGAACCTTTGCTTCTTGTAGTCGAGGAAGGTGTCGGGCATGAGCCCCTTGCCGTAGCTGTAGGGGATGTAGCTGGCCGCGTAGCCGCGCTCAAAGATGCGCAG